>JAQVIE010000092.1 GCA_028695895.1 Methanospirillum sp.
TTATTGCCTGGACCGGAATATTTTGAATAATCTGATAAGGATAGTTGTGAGATCTTATTTATGTGGTAACTGGCATGGGAGATCGGTTGAAAAATTTTACCCTCCTATGAATCATTAGCCACAAAAAATGATTTCGACATATTTAAAATAGCAAATCACCTTCTTACATCTATGCTGAATGCGGTATGTGCGAGGCAAGTTCACATTATCCCATTGGGCTATGAATTTGACAGAGCTGTTCGCCCTTTTGATGAACGGCATGCTGATCGTATTCATTTAATCACAATGGATGAAATGGATAAATATTCGTCTCCTAATGAACAGGCACTAACAAAAAAACAACGTCATTTCGATCAATTAGTCAAAAATTATATAGATAGCCTTGGAATTGAGATAGTGCTTCACCATGCAGATATGTTTGACATACTATCCATGATGTCATTAATGTCACAAATAATAAAAGATGAAAAGGAAAAACACAGTGAAATTTTTGTAAACATGTCTGCTTGTGGCAGGTTTACTTCTTTTGCAGTTACACAGGCAGCAATGGCCCACCAGGTAAAACTCTACTATGTCAGGGCAGACCGGTATTCACAAAATAAGAAAGAAACTGAAGAACATGGCCTTTCAATATGCAATTCATGTAATATCTGGAATTTGGATAATTTCATGTTTGATCTGCCATCCGGTCTTGATCGAATGATACTATTGAAAATTTTTCAAAAACCTGATGGCCTTTTTGGAGAGGAGCTACTTCATTCAATTATCAATGAAGGAGTAAAAGGTTATGAAATAAAATTTTGGGAGCTGCCAGTTATTGAAAGGAGAAGATATCAATCAAATTACCTGACAAAACTGAGGAAAGGGCCTATTGAACGACTGGTGAAATCCGGTTATATCACGAAAAAACAGGCCGGAAGAAGGATGGTACTACATATTACATCATCAGGCAGGTATGTAGCCAGTGTTTGTTAAAAAAGATGGATCAGAAAATGCTAAACCCAAAGACCTTATGGGTTTTGCTATGTAAGATTCTCATCCTACAAGAATATGATTTGAGTTGTTTTAAGGTGTGATGTTATGTATTATGCTCATACTACAGATAAATCTGACAAATCCGACTGGCAACTTCTTATTAATCATTTAACTGAGGTTGCTTCTCTCTCTTCCTCTTTTGCTGCAGAATTTAACGCAGGAGAACTGGCATTCATTGCCGGTATTTTTCACGATATTGGTAAATATTCGGAAAAGTTTCAAAAAAGACTTGAAGGTTCGCCAATAAAGGTGGATCATTCAACTGCGGGTGCGGTTGAAGTCTCAAAACTATATCCTTTAGCCCAGAGTATATTATTACAATACATCATTGCCGGTCATCATACAGGACTATTAAATTATGGAAATCCGGAGTGCGGACTTTGCAGACGGTTAAATAATCCTGTTCTGGAAGATTATTCAAAATATAAGGATGAGGTGACAGTCCCTGAGATAGTTATTTCCAGGCTTCCAATCCGTCCATTGTCAGGTATGAACGGATTTTCCATCTCATTTTTTATTCGTATGCTATTTTCCTGTCTTGTTGATGCAGATTCGCTTAATACTGAAGCATTTATGAATCCAAAACTGGCTTCGATGAGAAAAGGATATGATTCACGTGAATACCTCTCTTCGGTTTTTTCAGACAATATTGCAAAAATTACAGCAGGGGCAAGTGATTCGGCTATCAATCAAAACAGGAAGAAGATTCTTGATCAATGTCTGAATAAAGCTGAACTGCCACCTGGATTCTTTTCTCTGACTGTTCCGACCGGAGGAGGAAAAACTCTCTCCTCGATGGCTTTTTCATTAAAGCATCTTTCAGTTAACAATCTCAACAGGATTTTTTATATTATCCCATATACCAGTATTATCGAGCAGAATGCAAAAATTTTCAGGGGTATATTCGGAGAGAAAAATGTCCTTGAACACCATAGTAATTATGATCCCGTAAAGGAGGATAATGATGATTTTGAGGAAAAACAGGATCGGTATAAAGTATCCTCGGAAAACTGGGATATTCCAATAACTGTTACAACCAATGTGCAATTCTTCGAGTCCCTTTTCGCTCATAAACGATCACGATGCAGAAAATTGCATAATCTCACTAATAGTATCATAATCCTTGATGAAGCCCAAATGCTTCCAACAGAATTTTTAAAACCTTCATTGCAGGCATTGTCTGAATTAGTGGTAAATTATGGGTCAACGGTTGTGTTATGCACTGCTACTCAACCTAAAATTGGCGATCTCATTGATAAAAGTCTTCACATAACTGAGATAATGTCAGACCCACAGGAATTGTACAAGCAGTTCAAACGTGTTCAGGTGAAACAACTTGGAAGACTTTCAGATAAAGAACTGGTAGACTGTCTCATGCAGCATTACCAGATGCTTTGTATTGTCAATACCAGGAAGCATGCCCAGGTATTATTTGATGAATTGTCCGAATACGGCAATGTGTATCACCTTAGTGCAAAGATGTGCCCTGTTCACAGGAGAAAAATTCTTACTGAAATCAGAGAAAATTTAGCAAATGGCCATGAATGTCGTGTCATCTCAACCCAGTTGATTGAGGCTGGGGTTGATGTGGATTTCCCTGTTGTATACCGGGCAATGACAGGTATTGACTCAATTGCCCAGGCAGCAGGGAGATGTAACCGTGAAGGAAAACATCAGATTGGAGAGGTGTTCATTTTTTCATCTACTGAAAAACATGGAAAACCTACAAGCGGCTGGCAGAGCAGACTGGCAGAAATTGGAGAGATGGTATTAGAATCTCATGAAGATCCTCTCTCCCTTCAGGCTATTGATGAATATTTTTCCAGGTTGTATTTTTATGAGGGAGATGACGGGCTTGATCAGAAAAATATTTTGAATTTGCTTAAAGGGGGAAATAATGGACTTGATTTTCCATTTGAGGATATAAGTTATGCTTTCAGGTATATTGAGGGAGGTACCCGCGATGTGATTGTTCCATATGACAAAGATGCAGAAAAGGTGATTGACAAGCTAAGAAAAATCGGTTTTCCTGGGAATTTTGTAAGAAAATTACAGGGATACACAGTTAATATTTATGCTCATGAGTTTCGTGAATTGGAACAGTCAGGAGCTCTTGAGACAGTTGGTGAACGGTTTCACATACTTGTGAATCCGGGATTGTATAGTGAGCATACCGGCCTTGTCCGTGTTTCTGGAGATGGTTATGATGGAAGGTTATTAATTACGTAGGTGTGGATATGGGATTTGGAATAAAACTTAAGGTCTGGGGGGACTATGCTTGTTTTTCCAGACCGGAAATGAAGGTTGAACGGGTGAGTTATGATGTCATGACTCCTTCAGCAGCAAGAGGGATTCTTGATGCTATTTACTGGAAACCCGCAATCAGATGGATAATTGATCGCATTCATGTTATCAACCCGATTCAGTTTGATAATATCCGACGAAATGAGGTTGAAGGGACAATTTCGGCTAATAAAGTAAAAAGTGCCTTAAAGGGTTCTGACGTTGCTTTGTTTCAGGATTCGAATGCAGACAGGCAGCAACGTGCCTCATATGTCCTTCGCAATGTCTGTTATTGCATTGATGCTCATTTTGAAATAACAGATAAAGCTGGATCAAGCGATACCGTTGAAAAACATTACAATGTTGCTATTAGGAGAATGAGAAAAGGTCAGTTCTTTCATCAGCCATATTTTGGTTGCAGGGAGTTTCCGGTTAAGTTTAGTTTTGTTGAGGATTCTTTTCCTGAATCGTGTTATGCAGGAAAATCACAGGATCTTGGATTTATTCTTTATGATATTGATTTTGACAATGATATGAAGGCGGTTTTCTTCAGGGCAGAGATGGAGGATGGAGTGATTGATATTGACAGATGCCTTAAAAGTGGAGGAGTTTCGTGATTATTCAGGCTCTTAATCAATATTATGATATCTTATCAAATGATGAAGAGTGTTCGATTCCAAGGAAAGGTTTTAGCACTGCAAAAGTATCTTTTGCCATTAATCTCTCTCCGGAAGGTCAGCTGAAACATATTATTGATATCCGAACCAAAGAGAAGAATCCAAGGCCAAAGGAGGTTATAGTTCCTAAACAGGCCAGTCGTTCAGGAGCAGGATGCAATCCGTATTTTTTGTGTGATAATGAAAAAAACATATTTGGAATTGAGTATGTAAAAAAGAAAGATAGGAATAAAATTCTGAACGATTCTTCTAAATTACAGGTAATTCTTGAAGATACCGGAGAGGATGCTGTTGTTGTAACAAAACGTTCAAAAAAATGTTTTGAAGCGTTTCGATCACTCCATATCGAAATTCTTGAAAATGTAGATGGTGTGGAAGCTAAAGCATTGTTATCATTTTTAAAGAGCTGGAATCCGGAAGATTTTCTTTCCCATCCCAAAATACTTGAAAATAAAGTAGATATTTTAAAAGGAGCTTTTTTCGTATTTGAAGTCTCTGGATCCTATCTCCATAAATTACCTGAATTGAAAAAGGTCTGGGAGATTAGTTCAGAGGTTCAAAACGCGGAGAAAATAAATTCAGCACAATGTCTGGTAACCGGAAAGGTTGAGCCCATATCTCGGATTCATCAGAAGATTAAAAGCGTTTCAGGGGCGCAAAGTGCAGGGGCGTCACTTATCAGTTTTGATAAACAGGCATTTTGTTCTTATGGTAAAGAGCAGAGTTTTAACGCACCAATCGGAGTGACGGCAGAATTCAAGTACACAACAATATTGAATTATCTTCTTGCAAAGCCTAAAAATCGGTTACTGGTAGCAGACAGTACTGTCGTTTTCTGGGCAGAAGCCTCTGATGACACATATGAAAATCTTGCTTTATCTCTTTTAAACCCTCCTTCTCTTGCAGATAATTCTGATAAAGGGAGTTTAGAAACAGATGAAAAACGGGTTAATGATGAAAGAACCATCCAGCTGATAGGTGATATCCTAACAAAGGTTCGAAATGCAAACCCTCTTGATTCAAAAACGATTGGGGCTGATCCAAAGACGCAATTTTATATTCTTGGTCTTTCTCCCAACAATGCACGACTGGCGGTAAGGTTTTGGTACAGGAACTCTTATGGAAATTTTATTGAAAGGATTGCCAGGCATCATCTGGATCTCGAGGTCGTTAAGGCAGATTTTGATCCGCCTTTCCTTTCTATTTTCCGTCTGTTGAAAGAGACGGTTCCAAAAACCGTTGAAAGGGGGGAGGCTTCTCCTATTTTAGGTGGGCTTATGTTGAATGCCGTTTTAAACGGGACTCAATACCCTATTCAGATGTATTATGCAATTTTAAATCGTGTACGGGTTGAAGGCATTATTAATTTCGCTCGTGCAGGGTTTATCAAGGCATATTTATTGAGATTATCCAGGGCAGGAATAACATCAGTACAAGAGAGTATGATTACCATGAGTCTGAATGAGAAAAATACAAATGTTCCGTACCGGCTTGGCCGGTTATTTGCAGTTCTTGAAAAGGTGCAGAGTGAGACGAACAAAGAGATGGGCAGTACTATTACAAGTAAATATTTTAGTAGTGCATCTGCCACTCCGGCGGTCGTGTTTCCGGTGCTGTTAAAACTTGCCCAGCATCATATCGCAAAATCGGACTGGGGTTTTAAGACCAACCAGGCGATTGAGGAAATTTTATCTGGAGTAGATGTTTTTCCAGCGTTTTTAAATCTTGAAGATCAGGGAATGTTTATGCTGGGATTTTAGCATCAGAAACAGGCGTTTTTTGTAAAAAAATCTGACTCAAAGGAGGAGTAAATTATGAGTGAAG
>JAQVIE010000093.1 GCA_028695895.1 Methanospirillum sp.
GGGGATATATCCTGTGTGGGTATACCATGTCTTCAGACGGAGATGTCAGAAGGCAACTGGGAGGCGGAGATCTCTGGCTTATCAGGCTTGACAGGAACGGATCTATCATGTGGGAGAAGACCTATGGCGGGAGCAGACGTGACAGCGGGGCCAGCGTTATCCTGACCAAAGACAATGCCATCGTTGCATGCGGGAACACCAACTCTACTGACGGGATGGTTTCAGGCAACAGGACAACCAGTGATGTCTGGGTAATAAAAACTGATCTTAACGGGACGCTACTCTGGGAACGCTCTTTTGGTGGTTCTGCACTTGACTGGGGGCATTCAGTTGTAGAACTCCTGTCAGGAGACCTGATGGTGGCTGCAGTCACTTCATCAGATGACGGGGATGTTGGGAAAGGCTACGGAGCCAGCGATATCTGGCTGATAAGGCTTACTTCTGATGGAACACCTGTCTGGAGTCAGACTTATGGCGGAAGCTTTAGTGACAATGTCTGGAAGCTGGAGCCGTCTCCAGGAGGGGGGGCTTACCTGGTAGGTGACAGCTACTCTGTTGATGGAAACTTTACCGGAAATCATGGGGAATCAGATTTGTTGATCGGTGAAGTGGATGGTGACGGGAATCTGTTATGGCACAGGCAGGTAGGAGGCTCATCAGTTGACCGGGGCTCCTGGGTGAAGAGTACCAATACAGGTACACTGATGATTACCGGAATGACGGCATCATCAGACGGGGATATTTCCGGAGATCATTCCAGTGGCGATCTCTGGATACTTGAAGTTGAAGGAAATATAAATGAATCAGGCTCCCCATTTGTTCCAAAGACAGATCATCCAGGCCCTGATGAACCCGTAATTGCCCCATTAGGCGGGGATGGTCCTATGCCCACCGATCCTGACGGTGATGGCAGATATGAAGACTTAAATGGAAACGGGGTTTTGGATATTCAGGACCCGGCAGTCTTTTTCAAGTACTTCAACTGGCTGCAAAGCCAGGGATATGTTTATGAATTTGATTTCAACGAGAACGGAGTCCTGGATCTGGGCGATGTCCAGGCATTATTTATGAAGGTTCAATCATGAAAATTACATCAGTTCATCTCATCCTGATATTACTTACAGGATTTATCATCACAGGAGTACAAGGCGAGACCATATCTGTCCAGCCCATTACTCTTTCTCCTGGAGAATCAGGGACTGTTAACATTATTCTCGACTCTGCACCATCAGGGTTGTCAGGGTACCAGATGACAGTGCAATCAGATAACACTGCAATAGGAACCGTGACAGAGGCAACATTTCCGTCCTGGGCAGCTCTTTCAGAAGCAGTATCCGGCGATGGAGGGTCATATGCTCTCCGGGCCATTGATCTGAACAGCGAAATTGAGGCAGGTGCAAAACAGGTCACCTTTGCAACCCTGTCAATTCAGGCCAGCGGGAGTGGAACAGCACAGATAACCATAAAAAATTTGCAGATAGATGATGATGCAGGGAACTCTGTTCAGGCAGAGATAAAACCTGGTCTTTTAACAGTGCAAGGGAGTACTCCGCCGGATGAACCTTCCACAGAGGAGTATTCTGTCAGTCTTCAGACCGGATGGAACCTTATTAATATCCCCATGCAGCCTGCCGATGGATTTGAACATGCAGATGTCTTCAAAAACATTCAGAGTGCCGGCCATTCCATGCTTATCTATGATAGTTCAGCCGGATGGATTACCATTGGAAAGAACGACCAGTTATCCCCCATGACCGGGTACTGGCTGTATACTACAAATCCGGTCACCATCCCCCTGAAGGTCAGAGGCCTTCCAATTGATGCAAAAGCTCTTAATGCAGGCTGGAACCTGGCTGGTATAAGTGGTAAATCTGCAAAATCTGCTGAAACTGCACTATCAGGGCTCTCATCCTGGTCATATGTTGTTACGTACGATTCATCCAGCCAGCAGTACAGGGATGCAGGTGTAAATGGCGGAGATAACCAGGCCATGCTGACTCCAGGGGAGGGGTTCTGGGTATACCTTAACGCGCCTGAAACCCTGACTCCTGGAACATAAAACAAACCCTATATTTTTAAACTTCCTTTTCTTAAGACATATTCAGAGTGGAGACCTGAAACATGAAGTACAGAATTTTTGTATGTTTTCTGCTGGTTTTTCTCCTGGCTGCGGGTGTATCAGCAATTCCCCCGCTGCCCTACGAGTTTTACGGTAATGTTTCGATTAATGAAACACCGGCAGAGGCAGGAATGGTAATTATTGCCAAAGTGGACAAGACAGAAGTTGGAAATATCACCACAACTGTGGCTGGCACTTATGGCGGACCTGGAACATTTGACCGCCGCCTGGTTGTCAATGGAGCTGAGGAACAGATAGGTGAGTACATTACCTTCTGGATTGGAGATAAGCAGGCAGTCCAAAAAGTCAGACTTTATGCAGGTGAATCACAAAAACTGGATCTGACTTTCATCTCAGGAAAAGAAGGGAGCGTGGATGCATCTGTAACACCATCCCAGTCAGGAACCCTGGCCGATGTGCCAACAGAAGATGAGATCCCGGTTGCAACTCAGACAGAGACTAAAGCACCACTTTTCATTGCTCCTTTAGCTGCAGGACTTGCACTTTTCATCCTTGGACGAAGGGGATAATCTCTTCCCCCGCTTCTCTTTTATGTGACTGGTACATAACTATCTCATATGTCAGAGGTCACGGTTTATTCAACACAAAACTGTCCATACTGCCGGCTTGCAAAAGCATTCCTGGACAGGAACAATGTTCCATACCGGTCGGTTGACGTGGGTGTTGACCGGAAAGCTGCCAAAGAAATGGTTGAGTTATCAGGACAATATGGCGTTCCGGTGATTGTTGCAGGTGACGAGGTAATTATCGGGTTTGATACCGACAGGCTAAGGGCACTGTTTACTGCAGATATAAAAACCGACATATATGATACAATTATTGTCGGAGCCGGTCCTGCAGGCCTGACTGCTGCTCTTTATTGTGCAAGGAAAAACCTCAAAACACTTATGATTTCGCCAGATATCGGTGGTCAGGCACTTGAAAGCTGGAATATTGAAAATTATATGGGGTACCGGATGATCACCGGTGATGATCTGATGGCTAAATTCGAAGAACAACTTAGGGAACTTGAGATAAGAATAGAACTTGACCAGGTCAGATCTCTTCTCCCAACAAGCGGAGGATTTTCAATAAAAACCGTGTCTGACCTTGAGTATAAAGGTAAAACGGTAATTCTCACTCAGGGAAAAAAACCAAGAAAACTGGGATTACCAGGGGAGGAAAAATTCCTTGGCCGGGGTCTATCTGTATGTGCAACATGTGACGGGCCTATTTTCAGGGATAAGGTTGTTGGTGTAATCGGGGGAGGTAACTCGGCTCTCACAACTGCCTTAGAGATGAGTGGTATTGCAAAAGAAGTGCATATCTTTGTCAGGTCAGGTATTCGCGCGGATGCTGTGTATACATCACAATATGCTCAAAAGAAGAATATAATCACTCATACCGGTTATGAGGTGACCGGGCTTGTGGGTGAGGACAGGTTGTCAGGTGTTGTCATTACAAACCGTGAGACAGGAGAGAAGGAAGATGTGACTCTTGACGGGCTGTTCACTGAGATCGGCTGGATTCCAAATACATCTTTTGTTGAGGGACTGCTTATACTAAATGATCAGAAAGAGGTAGAGATAGATATTGACTGCAAAACCAGTGCACCAGGGATATTTGCTGCAGGTGATGTGACATCTGTATCAGGAAAGCAGATAATCATTGCATGTGGTGAAGGTGCAAAAGCAGCCCTTTCAGCGTTTAATTACCTGATGACACAGTAACCGGATGAAATGGTGAATCATTCCCATGCAGGGATAATCTTAATTTCTTTTTCTATTTTCCCACATAATCAGGTATTGTTCTTTGATTCATCGTGAGAGAGATTCCAGGATTATTTATTGAATAAAACAATTCTGTTGGTATTCGTCCCGACAGACATATTATTCACACCCCAGATATTAGCCGTTTTGGTAAAATCCTGCTGATTAATTATTACACCCATGCAGGTAAACCCTGCAGCAATCCCAAGAGGGATGACATGTTCATCAAGCCTTATCGAACCATTTCTGACTTCACCTACTTCAAAAGCGACATATCCGCCTGGCCTGGTAATCCTGAAAAGCTCCCTGAACACATCTCCCATTACCATCTCCCAGTCGGCAAGTTTTCTGGTGATGGTTATCTTTTTTCCGGTCTCTTCTGCATCAATACCATTAAACCAGCATCGCAACCAGTTATCCGAAGCATATTGCACGATATCAAGGAAGGGAGGAGATGTCACGGTAAGGGATACCATATTACCAGGAATTTCAGGTGTGACCCGTGCATCCCCGGTAATAAAGAGGGAGGAATCTGCCGCCATAGAAAGGTTTTTTTTCTGCTTTCGTTCAATTCCTTTTAGTAATATTCTTGATTTTTTCAGAATTATCTCCCTCACATCCCTATAGGGGGGAACCTGGTTCCGGTCCTGATTGATGGCAATCTGACGTTCAGGTGATACTGCCTGATTGGGTGGAAGTGTATAGACAGAGAAAAAACCAGGAGAGTGGCCTGACAACCGGTTTGTTGCAACCATCCTTATCCAGCTGTCAACTGCATCTGAATCCCTGTTCTCTTCCTGTTCAAGAAGGTAAGAACGAATACTGCACAAAGCCCTGAAGGTATCAGGATGGTAAAACATAGAGAGATCTATCCTGGCTGCAATGTCTGTGCGGTCAGGAATTGCATACAGGCGTGCCCTGATATCTTCATACTCAGGCAGAGTAAGCCTTGGCTTTGTTAATATCCTGGAGAGCGGATTGATATCATTGGAGATGACCTGGCGGCCAAGGAGTGCAGCTTCGAGTGGTGTCGTTCCCCTGCCAGCAAAAGGATCATAGACGATATCTCCAGGTTCTGTAAGCAGGTTTATGAAAAACCGTGGAAGCTGAGGTTTAAAACAGGCCCGGTAAGATATCTCCTGAAGCCTTGATGCCTGCCTCTGCCGTGCGGTCCAGAACTCATTTGTATACCTTGGATACTCTTTATCATCAATGCAAAGAGTATCACACCTGGTTGTCTGCTCCGGCTGCAGGAAGGTCTGACCATCCTGGTCAGGCAGGGAGAATGTCCGTAAAAAATTATGGACAGAAGATGAATTCCGTTTCATTAAATAGAGGTGGGTTTTTTTCCAAATGCTTCTACAAGGACGGTCATGAGATTCTTTACAGGCCGGTTGCTGTGCTCCTGGATATGATATTCACAGAATGGACAGATGGTCACAACTATGTCTGCACCTGTTTTATTGATTGCTTCTCTTCTGAGCTCTCCAAGAGATGCTGCCACTTCAGGCATTCCTGACCTGACGCCTCCTCCTGAGCCACAGCATTGTGCCGGCATCTCAACGAAACTTTCTACTATCTTTTCAAGAATCTCACGGGGCTCTTTTGTTATCTGCTGACCATTCATCAGGTGACATGGATCATGGTAGGTTGCAGTCACTGGTACTTTTTTCACCGGTGGAAGGCCATAGCGGGTAAGAATTTCAGTCACGTCCCTGACTTCAAACGGGGTATCATAATCATGTTTGAGAGTTGCACCACATCCCGCACACATGGTCATGACAGTTTTAATTCCCCGGTCCTGGAATGCTTTGATGTTTTTTTCTTTCAGTTCATCAAGGAATGATGTCTGTCCGGTTCTGATAAGAGGAGAGCCACAGCAGACCTGCTCTTTTGGAATGATAACCCTGATGCCTGCATTGCGCATA
>JAQVIE010000094.1 GCA_028695895.1 Methanospirillum sp.
ATATATGTGATGATATTATTGTTATGTCAGTTACATTTATAAGAGCAATTTTGCAAAATTCATGCGTATTCAATATTTACTGAAAAAAATTTCAAAAAAGTTAGTTAGTATTGTAATTAATCCGGGTGGGACCTGCAAAGGAATTGAAAAGGGCGTCACCATCCTCAAGATACTGGAGAATGGCATATGCACCGTTTCCTCCGTTCAGATCACCAAATATTGTCTGATGGATGGTTTCTCCTGTATCCCAGTCAAGCCCTATTATCTCCCATCCATTAATCGGGCGGTACCCGTTAACGATTGCCATATTACCTGAATCACTGTGAATTGGGACCATGCTGGTAGATGACACATCAGGTCTGTTCCATACAGATGACCATTCTTTCGTATTTGTATTCCATTCAAACCGCTCTACACCATATGATGTCTCATATGCAGGACCCATAAGGGAGACCTGTAGTAAATTATTTTTCCCGATAAGGTCATCAGGCACTGTACTAGGCATGTTATTGACTACAAATGCTCCATAACCTGATACGACAACTGACTGTTCAGACTGTATCCAGTCAGGAAGTGTGATAAAGCCACAGGTTACCGGTACCTGTCCGGCAATACGCTCATACCCTTCAGGAATTTCGTCACGCCAGAATGCAATTAGGTTCATCTGTTGTGCTCCATCAGTGATAACCACAAGTCTGTCATCATCGCCAAATCCCATAAGTGTCGGAGTGGATCCGGTTCCGATACCTACCTTGATGATTGGGGGCTGGGTTGAATATGTGTAGGGGCATGACCATGCACCATCTGATTCAGCATCTGATATTGCCGTCCCGGTCCAGACAAGTTTTCGCATGGTTTTATCACTTGCAATATAGATGCCGTTATTCTCATCCACTGCAATCGAATTGCTGACATATTCATCATCTGCAAGCTGATAAAAAAGAGCAGTTGCAATATCAAGGTCGCGGTTTATAACTGCAATCCCGTTACTGAATGTTACGATAAGACGTCCGTCATAGGTCATCGAAAGACCGAATAATCGTACTTTTTCCGGATGATCTGTTCCTTGTATGGCTGTAATGATGTCATTAATCCTATATCGTGGAGTGATACCTGCTGCAGGATTTTCCGGATCAGTAAGTGCAAAAGCATAAAGATTAGATCCAAAGTTTGTATAGAGGATATTTTCATCGTCAACAACGGAATATATACCATTTCCAAACATTTGCGCGTATTCCTCTCCAAGAAGTTCCATCAGTTGTGTGTTCATGGTTTCTGTATTCATTCCTACAGCGGTATCCTGTGCAAATGCCTGGAAATTTTCTTTGGGGACTGCCTTCACAAGTCCGCCGGTCACATCTTCAAGTGCTTCATAACCGGCTGTTTCTGTCAGTTCTCCTTCAGAAATGTACAGATAACTTACTCTGCTGGAGCTGACTCCCCACATATAATCTTTGTTGACTGATGCAAGAGTGATAATGTTAACAGGTCCAGCGTAGACAATAGGCATTGTCGTTGTATCTATGATAAACTCACCTTTTGGCGGCCCATATGGCGTTGAATCACTCTGGGAAGGATCAAAGTGGGTTATAGCATAAAGAGAAGATGCCAGGAACGGATTTGGCACAGGTCCACTTCCTGAAATTTTGTCAGTATTTGTCGAGATAGTGCATATTTCATCAGCTGACACCTCTGTCCCGGCTAAAGGGTTTTGAGCAGTAACCAGAGTATCAGTCTCAATAATGGGATTATTAGTAAACCCTGCTTCTTTAAATGCCTGTACTGCATCGCTGACAGTCATTCCGACAACATCAGGAGTTAATATTATCTCACTGTCATCAGCAACTGAGGTGGTTATACAAAAAAAAGCAGAAACACAAAGAACAAAGAAATAAAGAAGTAACAATTTATTCGAAGGGTAAGGCCCTGAAAATATGTTTTTCATGAATAGTTCAAAGAGTAATTACTATTAATCAGGGATAAATTTTTTCACTTTATTATAATGTTTTTAAAAATATTTATGAAAAATGGATTTTTGATCCTTGATGATAAATATTTGTGTGACAGGGGATATACCTTATTTTACGATTAATATCTGATAAAAGTGCATGCTCCGGATTTTTTTGTCTCACCTGACTTTAAGGAAAGCATGTTTCTCTCTGCATGGTCTTCACACACCGCCGATGCACAACATCCAAGAAACTGCATGCCGATTGCTGGTTTTCCACAGACACAGCATACCGAATTATCTGTCATGAATAAAAGGTTGAATTCACGTGCATAATATTGTTATCAGGGAAATATCTCATCATCTGATAGTGCAGTGACGAATACAGCCGGTCTTATCTATTTCATATCCACCAAGGTGTATTAGGATCTCCTTGAATTTTTGGGATTTTATCATTTCTACAAGTAGCCTTATACGCTGATCTTTCTCAAACATCTTCTTTGTTGTAACCAGTTCGTACCGTTCCACGTCAACCGGGACAAACGGAAGTGAAAAAGCCCTTGCTGCACTGTAAATTGTCATCCCAAGATCTGCATCTCCGTTCTTTATCGCAAGACAGACCCCAAGGTGGGTCGGAACCTCTTCATCATATCCTTCAATTAAATCAGGGTTAATCTTCTTCTGTTTTAACAAGTGATCAAGAAGCATCCTTGTTCCTGATCCCTCCTGACGGTTGATGAACCGGTGAGTCAGGATATCATCAAATCCAAGTATCTCCCTGGAAACAATACCCTGGATCCTTTCTCCAAGGCATATCAGGACCAGTTCTTCCTTGCTGAAATGTTTTTTCAGGTAAGGAATATTGTATTCACCACCTTCGGAAAGCAGGTGCATCGGGGCCAGATGACAAAATCCCTGCTTTAATGCTAACAGACCTTTCATACTCCCTACATGCGAGGATGCTATATGTATCTCTGCATCTTTTGCAAGGTCTGCCAGGTAATCAATGGCCGGATCATGGCTTCCGGTTACCAGCACAATCTGTTCAGCCACGGCATGTGGAACCGTAAGGTATGCGTTTGTTTTTTCACCGGTTTTTATAGATTTTTTATTTGTCGGGACCTTCAGGTATGCATGTGATCTGACCACATTCATCTGCATACCTGGCCCACGTGGAAAAGGAACAGCAATCCACTGGTCCTGAACCTTTCCTACAATTGCCTGAACAAATTCCTCAAACCCGGCAGAAGATTGTACCATATCTCCAAGGATAACCTGAATTTCAGGGTATTCAGGGATATCACACCCGTACCAGGAGAAGAGTGGCATTACTATCTCCCGGAGAATCGTGTAGTTTGCAATCGGATATCCTGGCATACCTATGACTGGTTTTCCTTCGATATCTGCTAAAATTGTAGTTTTTGCAGGGACAATTGCGATGCCGTTCACGATAATGGTGCCAAGTTCTTCGATGACTGATGCTGTGTAGTCCTTTTCGCCTTTTGAAGAACCTCCTGATATTAAAATTATATCGTGTTCAGGAATTGCGTTTAATATGTTCTCTTTTATCTTTTCTTTTTCATTTTTAATGATGGGATAATGTGTAACTGTGGCTCCGACTGACCTGGTAAGTGCAGCAATCATGTACAAATTGCTTGAAATCATCTGGTCAGGACCTGGGTGAACCCCAATCGGGACAATTGAATCCCCTGTAGGAATAAGGGCCACTCTGAGATCACAGACAGGGATCTTGGTAATTCCATAACTGATAAGTGCCCCGATATCTGTTGCGCGGATTTTACTTTTTCTTGGAAGTATCATCTCGTTATGGATGATATCTTCACCTATCGGCCTGATATGATGCCAGGGTAGAATCGCTTTTTCGACAAGGTACCCTTCATCAGTCTTTTCCAGGTCTTCATTCATAATTACGGCATCATAATCATGAGGGACAACATTGCCTGTGCTTACCCTGATAACATCAGAGAGAATAGCCGGTGTCTCCGTGGATGCAGCTTTTGTATCTGTACTACGGACAGCAATACCGTCCACCTCTGAAAGATGGGCAGCAGGAACAGACAAAGGTGAAAATATTGCTTCTGCAGTCGTACGTCCAAGAGAATCCTGAACCGGGATCCATGTTATGCATGAGGAAAAAGAGAACTGTCTGCGAAAAAGCCGGAGTGCTCCTTTTAATGATGTAAGCGGTGGAGAGTTATTGGTTAAGTTCTCTTTTTTCATTTTTTTATAAATTTCCCGGTTTGAAAAATTATCTGAAATATTCCACGATATTTCTAAATATTCTCATATTTTTTGACTTTTTCGGGACCGGTAGTTGTTGTCTTAACAGCCTTTCTTTTTCCAAAGGCCAGTCATATTCGTTTACAAAATCCATTACTCTTTCAGGATGGGGCATCATGGCAAGGATCTTTCCATCTGCAGAGGTGATTCCTGCAATGTCTGAAACCGATCCATTGGGATTGTATGGATACTCTCCGTCAGCTGGTCTTAGATCATCCCGGCAGTAGGTAAAAGCTATCATCTTCCTTCTCTTCAGATCGGATAAAATTTCCTTTGAACAGAAAAAATTTCCATGCCCTTGAGATATCGGACAGACAATTTTTTCAATTCCTTTTGTCCAGATAGAATCAGATGCAGGTTTAATGGTTACGTACCGGCACTCAGGCACTCCTTTCTTGTTTGGTAACAGGGCAACATCTCTGCTTAATTTTCTGTCAAATGCAGGCACAAGCCCTAAGTTAGCAAGAATCTGAAACCCGTTACAGATACCAAGCACAAGGTTGTCTTCCTCAAGAAACCTGGTTATATCATTCCAGAGATTATTCCTGACCTTATTGGCATAAGCATTTCCTGCCCCTGTATCATCTCCGAACGAGACTCCTCCTGGAAAAACCAGAAGACGGTAGTCACTTAACTGATATTTTCGTTTAATAAGATCGTTTACATGTACAATGTCAGCATCCATCCCGGACCGGAGCAGGGCCTCTCTTGTCTCATTCTCTGAATTGATTCCGTACCCACTCATTATCAGGGCTTTTTCAGGAATCATCTCATGGCTTTTATCTTCCATGGTTTGAAATGAAATTATCGGATTCATGATTAATACCCCTCAAATGGCTTTTTATATGAAGATTCAAGATCACTTACCGGAATTGATATCCGCATGGAAGGTCCGGTAATCTGCAGATTCTTTCCGGTTACACGACCAATCAGGGTAACATCTGATCCCATGGCAAGTTCAAATGAACGTTTTTTATCAGGGTTGATAGTAACGATGAACCTTCCAAGGGTTTCTGAAAAGAGAATAATATCCGTCCGCATTTCTCCGGAAAGGGTGATATCCATTCCAAGCCTTCCGGCTATTGCAACCTTTGCAAGGGCAATGGCAAGCCCGCCATGGGTAACAGGAAATGCTGATGCCACAAGGTCATGTAAAATAGCATTGGTAAGCCGCTGGTACCTGGCTTTCATGGCAGGAATATCAAGGGAGGGGACATTTCCTCCGGTTACTCCAAGATGGGCATAATACTCAGACCCGCCAGCCTCATTCCTGTTCTCACCAACAAGGTAAACGAGATCTCCTTCTATTTTTGCATCAAGCGAGACAGCTTTTGTTACATCTGGATGAACTCCGATGGAAGATATTAAAAGGGTCGGTGGCACTGAAACCTTTACCTGGTTGTTCTCCTCGTCAAATCCTGAGAAATCATTGAACATACTGTCTTTTCCAGATATGAAGTGGGTTTGAAAACCGGTTGCGCCATCATAACAACCAAAGGCTGCATCTTTCAGTTTTGCCAGGCGTTTTAGTTCATCTGAT
>JAQVIE010000095.1 GCA_028695895.1 Methanospirillum sp.
CAAAAGGAGCGGTTGTTGTTTTATCATTTGAAACCAGAAGTTTTGGGACCATCTGTTCTTCTCTCGGGGTGGCATACCGTAGTGCCATAAAGATGAAAGCAGCTGCTATGATACCCATGAGCCACTGGTAGGTGATGAAAGCATAACCGATGATACCTATCATCAGTATCATAATGAGGGTATTTCGAAATTGTATCTTCTTTTTTGCCTCTGTTTTATGAGCGGTGACAATCTCCTTTCCACGACCTGATTTTACCGTTCTGATAATAGGTTCATTTTGATCTTCAGAATTTGGATATGCCAGGATGTCCTGCATTGCTTCCTTTGGTAACATCTCTGCCATAGCCTTGGCTAACATGGATTTGCCAGTTCCTGGTGTTCCAATCATCATGACATGTCTGCGTTGAATTGCAGCCTTTCTTATCACCTCAACCGCATGTTCCTGCCCAATAACCTGATCTATGAGTTTTTCAGGAACGGCAACTGATCGTGATGATCCATCATCCACTGGGTTTTGAGTCTCTTCCTCAATGGATGCTTCTGCCGGCTGAGCCTGTGTCATGGGCGCATCTGTTTCAATATTTTCCAGGTCAACTGGCTCAATACCTGGAACATCCCAAACTTTGGTTGTTTCAGAATTATCTTGTTGATTTTCTTTTTCCAATGGTTCGTTAACCTGATTCATTATTATCTTGACACCTGCAAAACCGTTCTGATAATAACTTGATGGGCAATTGTTTAAGTACTTTCAGCAAATCTTAATGGGAACATGAAGATTGTCAGTACACAACGGTCTCAGGTTCTTGCCAGTCGGCTCGCAGCTGCATTGAACATTCCGATAATAGATGCCAGATGGCAGAAATTTCCTGATGGAGAGATATATGTGCGTGCAGAGCAGCCCGCAGAGAAGATAATAATCTGCGGAGGTATTCTGACAAGTGAAGACCTGATTGAATTACTTCTTTTAAAGGATATTTACTATGAGTCTGACATTTCTCTTGTTATTCCTTATATGGGATATGCAAGACAGGATAGGCAGTTTAACCTTGGCGAACCCCTCTCTGCAAGGGCCGTTGCCCAGGTGATTGGAAAAGACACATCAGAAGTTCTCACAGTAAACATTCATGAAAAATCAGTTCTGAAATATTTCAATAACCGGTCAAATGATGTTTCTCTTTCGGTTCCAGTGGCAAATTTTATTAAAACACTTTTACTTGACAATCCGTTGGTATTAAGTCCGGATGAAGGAGCACATCACCTGGCCAGAGATGTTGCAAAATACGGGGGATGGGAAACAGATTATTTGGAAAAAACACGGTTTTCAGGAGAACATGTAAAAATTGAACCCAAATCTGTTAGGGTATCCGGGCGTGATGTGGTTATTATCGATGATATAATCTCTACCGGAGGAACACAGGCTACTGCTGCCTCAATGCTTTTTAAGCAGGGTGCACGTTCTATTCATACTGTCGGAATTCACGGGGTTTTTGCATCAGGTGCATTTGCCAGACTGACCAGTGCAGGTGTCTCTTCAATATCCTGTAGTGATACGATTGAACGGGCATGCAGCACCTATTCAGCTGCAGAGGCTCTTGCAAAATATCTCTGATACCTGGTAAATATACTGATGACAAAGATCATTTCTCCTGTTTTGGTTCTGGATGCATCAGCTTTTTTCATTACTTTCCCGGTTACCGGAAAAATGATGACTGTTCCGGGAGTGATATCTGAACTTAAAGATCTCAAAAGTAAAGCAAGGTTTGAAGTATTATTATCGATGGGACTGGTTGTATCAGAACCAGGTCAGGAATCACTCACAATTGTAAAAAATGCCTCCAAAAAATCTGGAGATGTTTCCGTCCTTTCTCATACTGATATTGAAGTCATTGCTCTTGCTTTGGAAATTCATGGTACAATTTGTTCAGATGATTTTGCACTTCAAAACACAGCGCAACACCTGAATATTCAGATTCATCCCCTGATTCAAAAAAAGGCAGAGGTTAGAAGATGGAAATTCCGCTGTTCTGGATGTGGCAAATACTATGATTCTCTTCCTGTTGATTTGACATGTCCGATCTGTGGGCTTAAAGTCAAACGAAAAAATAAATAGATTGAAGAAAATGTCTGTTCACATGTCTAACCTGGATGAATTAATACAAAAAGCACGTCACTTACGTAGTGAAGGACACAGCCCCGGGCAGATTGCCGATGGTTTATCCCTTTCTATGGAGACTGTGACATGGCTCCTGACCCAGGAAAAAGGAGCGGCAACACCTAAAGATCGTCACATTGACTGGACTGCTGTATCAGGGGAATCCCAGCTTCTCAAGGAAAGTGCACAGATGCTTCTTTCCACTCTTCATTTAAAAAATGAAGGACATGTCCCGGAGGTTTTTGTTGGTATAGCTATATCCGGTATACCTCTTGCAACATTGATGGCCGTGTCAGAAGGCGCCAGGATTGGTATTTTTCATCCGGCCAAGCATGCGGGAGGCGAAGAACCGGTTGGGACAATGAGTGGCAATTTTGATATTCATGTGGGTGAAAAGATTGTCATTGTGGATGATGTCATCACATCCGGAAAAACTCTGCAGGAAGTAATTAATTATATTAAAAGGCATGGTGCCATTCCTGTTGCTTGTTGTGTTCTCTTTGATAAGCGCGGCATTCGGGATATTGATGGTGTCAAGGTTTATAGTCTGTTTAAGGTCTCCAGAATAGACTAAGAAGATGCCTACTGAGGTCACGACTCAAAATTGTTATATAGAACTTTAAATCCACCTGTATTGAAATGGAGAATATTCTATGCTTGCTCAACAACCGGTAATCATTCTTAAACAGAATGTCGAGCGTACACAGGGCTACGAAGCCCAGCGCTCCAATATTGCAGCAGCAAAAGCACTAGCTGAGGCTGTTCGTTCAACTCTGGGCCCACGCGGAATGGACAAGATGTTGATAGATGGGACAGGGGATGTGACTATTACCAATGACGGAATCACCATCCTGGATGAGATCTCTGTGCAGCACCCAGGTGCGAAGATGGTCATTGGAGTTTCCAGGACACAGGATGAAGAAGTTGGAGATGGAACAACAACAGCCGTAATTCTTGTCGGAGCACTGATGGAACATGCAGAATCTTTACTTAATAAAAAGATTCATCCTACAGTCATCTGCCGCGGTTATCAAATGGGGATGCAGAAAGCTCTTGAAATCCTGCAGTCAATGGCAACCAAAACCGACTCATATAATAAGGACGTCATGATGAAGATTGTCCAGACTGCAATTACAGGAAAATCTATCGAGGATGTAAAGGATAAAATAAGCGAAATATCAGTTGAAGCTGTAATGAAAGTTGCCAGCAAGGATGGTAACAAGGTAACTGTTAGCGAAAACGATGTGAAAATTAAAAAACACACCGGCGCTACCATGGATGATGCAGAACTTATCCTGGGTTGTGTTATTGATAAGGGACGAGTTAACCAGGAGATGCCCAAACGGATTGTTAATGCTAAGGTTGCACTTGTTCAAAAAGAACTTGAGATCAAAAAAACAGAAGTTAAATCGAAAATCAGGATCTCCAGTACAGAGCAGATGGAAGAATTTGCTGAACAGGAACGGAATGCATTAAAAGAAATGGCAGATTCTGTTGCCGCAGCTGGTGCCAATGTTCTTCTCTGTCAGAAAGGTATAGCAGATGCAGCCCAGTTCTATCTTGCAAAAGCAGGAATATTGGCTATTGAAGATGTTCCGGAATCTGATATGAAGTTCGCTGCAAGATCGCTGGGTGCAAAAATAGTTACCAAAGCTGAAGACTTAAAAAAGAGTGATCTTGGAATTGCTGAAAAAGCAGAGCAGCATGATGATGACGATATGGTCATCATTTCAGGTGCAAAGAATCCAAAAACCGTTACTATTCTTCTTCGAGGGTCTACCTATTATCTGGTTGACGAACTTGAACGTGCTGTTGTGGATGCAACCAGAGTAGTAATGGATGTAATGGAAGACGGGTTATTTGTCCCTGGTGGAGGGGCAGTCGAGAGTGAACTTGCAATCAGTCTTCGTGACTTTGCAGTAAAAACAGGCGGTCGTGAACAGATCGCTATTGAAGCTTATGCAGATGCATTTACTGCCATCCCCATAGCACTTGCAGAAAATTCAGGCTATAACCCAATTGACAAACTGGTTGAATTAAAGAAGGCTCATGCAGAAAGGAAGAAAAACTTCGGACTTAATGTATATACTGGAAAGCTGATTGATATGCAGAAAGAAGGAGTTATTGAGCCAATCAGATGCAAGAGACAGGCGATCCAAAGTTCATGTGAGGCTGTTGAAATGCTGCTTCGCGTTGATGACATGATGGTATCACAGTCTGGAAAGGGTGGAATGCCTGAACCAATGGAATAATTTTTTTTTATTTTTTCAGTTATCATCCTGGTCAGCAAGTCTGTTTAATTGTTTTTTTAATTTTTTTTGTTCCAGAACTTCAAACCCCTTGATCATATAACCTATCTTTGCTGCTTCTTTTTCAAGACGCCGATCATCATCTTCGAGTTTTTTCAGTACATTCTCCAGCATTTCAATTACTTCAGGTGATGTCCGCGTACGAGTACCTTTAAGTATATCAAAAACATCTTCCAGGTACATTCCTGATGCCCTTGAAATAGATACAGCAGAAAACTCTCTAAGTCTTGCAAGTAAATCAGGGGGGAAAGGAACAGACCATGATATTTTACATAGATCCTGCTGTTTATCATGAGATTTAAACAGACCCATAATATCCACCAAGTTTTTTATAGGCTAATATCAGCCTTTAAAGATTTATTAATTACAAAAGAAATAAATTTTCCGTTTTTTTACATGTTTATGTTTTAATCAGAACGATATAAGAATAATAGATTCACATTTTTCAATTTTTTTTTACGATATTATTATCAAACAGAAAAGATAATTTATTCAAGCAGTTTTGCCGAGGTAGTCTAGTCCGGGAAGGCGGTGGTCTCGAAAACCACTGGTGGTAACACCTCGGGAGTTCAAATCTCCCCTTCGGCGTTTCTATTTTAGATAATATTTTTTATATATAAAAAATCATATGGTATATCAAGATGGGTTGGGCATATGAAATTTTGTATTAATTCAGGAATTGTCTTGATAATTCTCTTGTCTCTGGTTGTGAGTGCAGGTATATCAACAGGAGATATCCCTCCAATCAGTGTGAAAAATGCACATACAACTATCAGCGCTAATTTTTTTGCTGATCAACAAAAAGGAACCGTCCCTTTTAATGTCTCTTTTACTTCTCTTTCAACCGGTTTATGTGATCATTTTGAATGGTCATTTGGTGATGGAGAAGCTTCATTTGAAGAAAATCCTGTTCATATATACCTTGAACCTGGAGTATATTCTGTATCCCTTTTTGTTTCCGGAACAGCAGGTTCAGATAAGAAAACACGAATTGGATATATTTCTGCGTTTGAAGCTGATATTGGACCTGAATATGAGCAGGAACCAGAAACATCTCAACGCGCATTGGAAGATGCACCTTTAATTATAAAAAATGAAGAAGAAGAAGAAGAAGAAGATCCTGTAAAGAAGTTAAATGATTCTTTACCAACAAAAGTTGAACAAACCGTTAGTGTGCCAATTTCTATGGAATCATTGGTACATGCTGATTTTTCTGCTGTGCCCTTTGAGGGTACTGCTCCATTACAGGTGAAATTTGAGGAGCAATCATCTGGGG
>JAQVIE010000096.1 GCA_028695895.1 Methanospirillum sp.
AAGATTGCTGTCGGGTTTAACCTTGAGAAGATTGAGTATGAACCTGAACAATTTCCAGGTCTTGTTTACCGATTAGACGAGCCAAAAGTAGTAGTCCTGCTTTTTGGTTCAGGAAAACTGATTATCACCGGAGGAAAAGTACCTGAGGACGCAAGAAAGGCAGTGCTAAAGATAGTTGATGATTTGAAAGGGCTGGGTCTTTTATAATCCAGGAATAATTATTCTGAATTTATAATTCCAATTCTATATTATTATATACTATAGAATTTATTATATTATAGTACCGTTTTCCGGGGGATTTCTTTACTTTCATTTAGGATACGGTACATAATTTATGAGGAATTTTGGAAAACTGGATGCATATAGGATGCAGAAGTCTTCCGCATTATTCCTATTTGAAAAAAATTATTATATAGGATGACTGTTCATTTCAAGTTTAAATGAAATCAGTCATTTTGAAATGATAATGAAAATATCATAGTTTACTGGTTTTTTACGATCCGATAATTCTCGGGCCGTCCTGTTCACCAATAATGACGGTGGTTTTATCTGTAAATTCGGTAAAAATTCCACAACTTACTACCCCTGGAATCATGTTAATAGTAGTTTCCATCCCTGATGGATCCGGAATATCGTCAGGAAAAAAATCAAGTACAATGTTTCCATTATCTGAAATAACAGGTCCGTCCTTTTTCACGCCTTCGCGTACTGTAACAGTTCCATCAAGTTCCATAAGCCTGCAAATAACATGACTTAGAGAAAAAGGGATAATTTCAATTGGTATTGGCCCGGTCAGATGTGGGCAAATCTTTGAAGGATCGGCCACAATAATAAGCCTTGCAGAGGCATCCGCGATGATCCTTTCTCTGACATGTGCTGCTCCTCTTCCTTTGATAAGCCTTAATTCAGGATCTATCTGATCTGCTCCGTCAACAGTTAGATCAATCTTTTCCACCTGCTCAAGTCCGATAAGAGGTATTCCAAGATTCACGGCTCTCATGGTGGTCTGTATGGACGTTGTCACCCCGAAGACAGAAAGACCCTCATCAGTAATACGTTCCTTTAATCGTGTCATCATATACGCAACGGTTGATCCGGTCCCAAGACCAATTGTCATCCCATCTTTGATATATTCAGCAGCTTTATATCCTGCTTTTTTCTTCGCAAGATCCTGGGTTGATATTGCTGTAATATTCATGATTTTCCCTGTTTTTTCAATATTAATTTTTTCTAAAAATTTTTTGATGGATTATGACGAAAAAAGTTTACGTAATTCATCTGTTCCTGCATATGCCGTGCAGTCAAGGGTGATTGGAGTTACAGAAATATTCCCTTTATGGATAGCATGCACATCAGTTCCTTCAGGAGCATCAGTCACCAGCGGACCATTTATCCAGTAATATGGTTTACCTCTTGGATCAAGCCTTTTTTCAACACCAGTGATGAACAAATGCTCAGCAAGATGAGTAATTTCATAACCTCCGGTAATAACAGATGGAATGTTAACATTAATGACATGGGTAAAGGAAGGAAATCCTTTCTCAATGATCTGGGAAATAACATAACGAATAACACCCTTTGTTTCAAAAAACCTGTCAACAAGATTTTTTGCATCTTCAAACTTCTCTTTTTGATCCTCTATCTGTAGGGAAAAAGCAACAGCAGGGTAACCGTGATTTGCAGCTTCAAGTGCTGCGCCAACAGTGCCTGATGTTGTTATTGCCTCATAGGATAGATTTTCACCGATATTTATGCCTGAAACAATAAGGTCTGGTTTAACACCCAGGGCAAATAGGGCAAGTATCACAGAGTCGGTTGGTTTACCACCCACTGCATAGGCAGTAATATCCCCTCTGTTTACAGTGTTAACCCTGAGCGGTTCAAAAATTGAAAGAGATCTTCCAACAGCACTCTGCTGCGTTGCCGGGGCACATATTACCACATCTGATATTTCCTGAAGGGCATCATAAGCAGCCCATAATCCCTCTGAATTTATCCCATCATCGTTAGTAAGAAGAATACAAGGCTTTTTCCAGGTAACATAGGGTTTTGAGGCTGTTGTGTCAGGAGGAGAACCTGAAATCATGTATCCCGATTATTAGTTCTTCTGCCTCTTAAATGATGGAGAAAAATGAGTAAATAAATAGACTTATTAATGATATTGAAAGAGAAGTCCCTGACCTTGAATCGGATTATTTTTTTTCTGATCCCGCTAACAAGTAGCGATGAATGTTTTGCTTGCTGAATATGCTGTCAGCCATGATCCAACTTTAGCCCCGGAAGGTCGCGCGATGCTGGATATACTGACAAAAAGTTTTACAAAAATCGGGTACAATGTTTTCAGTCCTGTACCAGGAAAGGACTTTTCTGAAGAGATTATTAGACTGGGTACTATGTGTGATGAGGGACTGGTTATTGCACCTGACCATCTACTTGCAAAATTTACCAAAACCCTCGAGGATGTAACCAGGAACATTGGTTGCAATTCATTTTCAATCGCAATATGTGCTAATAAGAAAAAAACAGGTCAGATTTTAAAATCAAATGGAATAGATGTGCCTGAAGAAGTTTCTTCAGGAAAGAGAATAGTAAAAGAGGTCACAGGATGCGGAGCAGTTGGTGTAAGATTAACAGACAAATCTGCAGAAAAATGGGAATTTGGACAGGAATATATCGAAGGTGAACATTATTCCATGAGTCTTGTCGGCGGGCGGGTTGTAGGTGAAGTGTGTCTTTACTTCACTGGAAAAAGTCCATTACTACTTGCATTAAACCGGCAGGATATCAGGTTTGAACAGGATGGGACAGTCAGATATCTTGGTGGGGAGACACCGGTAGAACATCCAAAAAAAGAAGAGATGTATGCCATAGCATCAAAAACCGTAGAAGTATTAGGATGCCAGGGGTACGTGGGAGTTGACATGGTTGTTTCCCATGACCGGATAGTGGTAGTTGATGTAAATCCCAGGCCAACTACCAGCATCATCGGCATAACAGCATGTATGGAGGAAGAGTTTGCACAGGTGATCCTGGATGCTTCATATGGACGATCACCGGAATCAGTTCACCTTACCGGCCATGCTTTCTTCTCTTCAGAGGGTCAGGTCACCTATGATAGGAATTGATATTGGCGGGGCAAACCTGAAAGTTGTGGATGAGCACGGCGCTCATATTCACTACTGTCCTTTATGGAAAGAGACATCTGTCAGAGAAATATTGCAGGAGTACTCATCAGCTGATAATGCTGCGGTGGTGATGAGTGGCGAGCTTGCTGACTGTTTTGCATCAAAGCAGGAAGGAATTAATTTTCTCTATGATGCGGTCCGAAATGTCTTTCCCAATGCGAAATTTTATGGTATTGACGGAAAATTTCATACCAAACCAGTCAGTCAGATTGCAGCCGCAAACTGGCTTGTGATGGCTGATGTCCTTCGTTTTAAATACCCGGATTGTCTGCTGGTTGACATGGGAAGCACGACTACTGATATAGTCCCTCTAAATGCCTGGGAAACACTTAAAGGACAGACTGATTTTATCAGGCTTAAAACAGGGATGCTTCTTTATTATGGTCTTTTAAGAACTCCTGTATCTTCACTTATCAGAAGGATCAATCCTGACGGGAATGATATCTTACTCAGTACTGAATATTTTGCCTGTTCAGGGGATGCCCACCTGCTCATGGAAATGATAACATCAGATATGTATTCAACCGCCACCCCTGATTCATGCAGCACTTCATGGAATCATTGTCTCAGGCGGATGGCCAGGATGGTATGCGCAGATGTTCATGAAGTCGGAGAAGACCTGGTTCTTCAGATTGCAAGGGAATATGTAAATGAAGAAAACAAACTAATCACGAATGCCGTTAGTTCAAT
Source organism: Methanospirillum sp. (assembly GCA_028695895.1). Lineage (GTDB taxonomy): Archaea > Halobacteriota > Methanomicrobia > Methanomicrobiales > Methanospirillaceae > Methanospirillum. The sequence continues at coordinate 3,876 of JAQVIE010000096.1, forward strand.
AATGAAAAAATATGGATGTGTGCGGATTATTGCAGTGGGTATAGGTTCGAAATTTTTGGCTTCATATTTAAATGCACATGATCTTGCAAGTGAGATGGGAACCTTGTCTGATGCAATACCTGCATGGGCTGTCCGGGAGGCAGGTTTACGAATCGTCTGATTCTTTCCGGACTTTTCCTTGGTTTGTCTCTGGGCCTGACTCTTATCCTCTGGTCTCTGGGTATCCCGTTATTCTTTTTACTCTTCTTCATCCCCTTGATCCCATTCCTGGGAAGAAAAAAGAAGGTCAGCAGATGTCCGGTCTGCAGATGGGAAACTTCTGGAAATGAGCTTTTCTGCCCATATGATGGCACCAGGTTAGAAATGATAAAATGATATTATTCAAATAATGTCTGCTGCCCATATCTGTACATCTGTTTTTTTTTTGCAGGTCACTACCTGATGCTATGTAAACTGAAAAAGTATTCTGGTTGATTTTTTTGAGTGTTTCATATCGCCCGGACATATTATGGCGTTTTCAGGTATGTCATATAAATTTTCTTCCTGCAGGATGATAAATGAAAGATGTATCATGAATGGTCATGACTTCTTTCCTTTCAACAATTCCCTGACTTTTTCAATCTCTTTTATCTTCTCTTCGTAATCTCCCACGATCTCATATTTAAGCTCTTCAAGAATATCATCAAGGGATTTTATCAGGTGATAGATCATGGTTGGTCTGCCTTTCCCTTCCCTGGCATGCCTGATATCTTTCACCCACTTTCGTCTCATAAGATCAGAAATAGCAATGCTCACTTCAGGCTGTCTAAGATCACAAATCCGTTCAATTTCACGTGATGTCAGATCAATATCCCGGATAAGCAGGACCAAAACCCTGGCAGCATTTTTCTTTAGTCCTATATCCCAAAATAAAACAGCAATTTCTTCTTCCCCTTCTGAAAAATTTAAGAGTGAATTATTACCCACCATAGTATGCCTTAGTTAGATATGATTGAATACTATATCACATCAAAGATATAACTTCCCTTTGATCAATATCAATTTTTTTATTAATTGATGCTAACAGATATATTGTAGTTTATTTTACAAAATACGGCAAATAATAAGATAAAAATAGTTCAGAGAAAAAAATGGAGGAAATATTTTTAGTAATCTCATATGTGACATGGTTGAATGATGTTGGAGTTTTCGATGATAATTTTTTAAATATTTTGGTCTTGAACCTGGTTTTTTTAGAGTAATAAGAAATAATTTTTATATTAGTATCACTATAATTGTTTTTGAATTAATTATGGCAGACTTACCAATTGCAGCCGTAACGCGTGTTGCCAAAAATGCTGGTGCTGAGCGTGTCGGTGCCGATGCATCAGAGATCCTTGTGCAGAAAACTGAAGATTTTCTCGGGGAACTTGTACGGGAAGCAGTAAAGCTTGCAAACCATGCAGGCCGTAAGACTCTCAAAGAAGAAGACATTGAGATGGCTGCAGAAAAATTCGCTTAACTTTTTTCTGTTTTCTCGCTTACTCAGGATCCCTTTATAAATCAGGGATCTGATTCTGATAATGCAGGGGTTTTGCTGAATAATTTTCTATTCTGATTTCCTATTTTTGTCATTCTGTGATGAACTATAAAAATTTTACTTCCGTGAATATAAAAAAATTTGTTTAATGCGAGGAGCCGGATTTGAACCGGCGAACCCCTACGGGATTAGGCCCTGTATATACGGATATGCATTTATTTACATCCAGGTCAAGATGCTGGAATTTGCTCACGAATTCCTGATGCACTTCCTGAACATCGATATCTTTGAAGAGATCTGGATAGAGCCACTTGGCGTAGTAAATGGAGCACA
>JAQVIE010000097.1 GCA_028695895.1 Methanospirillum sp.
GAGAGTACAAGCAGGTGAGTTCCATACTCTGCCATCTCTATATCACGGATGAATGTTGCAGCATTGATATGACTCTGAAAGTCAGGAGCGAACTCTTTTAATTTTATACCATGTTCCTCTGCGAACTGCTTAGTAAAAGTATCAATTCCGCCCAGTCCACCGGAAACAATCTCATCAACTCCGCCGATTTCTGATATATGTTTGCTGATTTCAGCGAATACAAGGTCTTTCTCACAGGTTCTAAAACCTGTCACAATTAATTTTTTCATAGTCATTCTCTCCATTGGTTCCTGTGTCATCAGCACCATGATGCCACTTGTGAACAATCATCCTTTTATTTAATGTATAAAATAAGTATTTTTTAAGGAGTCCATAAAGAATATTTTAATATATTAAATCGAATTCACGTTAAAAAACAGGTTGATTCACTGACCTGGAATTTACCAAAAAATAATAAATAGTCTCTTTATTTATATGAATGCCTTAATCATTTGCATTGATGATCAACACATGCTGCAGAAATCAGTAGAAAAATATTACTGAGTTATTTAGAGCAGGAGAGAAAAGAGGGGGAATCTCATGCTTTTGGAGATATATTTTTATTTACGCCTCCTGTCTCTATGATGTATCTTTCTGATCACAGGTCCGAAGTCCTGATACAATGAACCTTTTCATGGATTCACTTCAGTGTCTGCCATACTATCAGCACCATGGTGTCAAGGGAGGGTACACTTATCTTAGGTATCTGTTATAATATATGGTACTATTTAGTACGCCATAAAAGACATATTTAAATAAGTAAAAAAGTCAGATGGTTACTTCCTGGAATTTTTTTCCTGGAACACCGCAAATAGGGCATACTGCGGGTGCTGATTCAAGAGCAACATTACCGCAGACAGGGCATAAAAGTACCTTTGATATCTCCATATCCTTTCCAGAACTTATTGTTGCAAGTGCCTTTTCATATAGTCCGGCATGAATCTGTTCCGCCTTCATTGCATAGGTGAATGAACGGGTTGCATCTTCATTTCCTTCAGTTTGTGATTGTTTTATGAATTCCGGGTACATTTTAGTAAATTCTTCAGTCTCACCTTCAATAGCTTCCTTCAGGTTGTCCAGGGTTGAGGAAATACCATATACCTGTAAATGGCGCTTTGCATGGATCTCTTCTGCAAGAGATGCAGCCTTAAAGAGTGTTGCAACGTTTTTGAAACCTTCTTCCGCTGCTTTATCTGAAAATATAGCGTATTTTCTGTTTGCTTGTGATTCACCGATAAAACCTGCCATTAGGTCATCCTTGGTTGCCATACTGATAATAATGAGATCTACTTGGATAAGTGTTTCGAGTGGACAAAAACAGTAATATCATCACAGTATCTGATTAACCTGTATAATCACAGCTATGTCTGTCAAACGGATATCTGATATTGATCCTCTTGACCGCCCCAGAGAAAAGATTAAAAAGAAAGGGGCTTCTGCCCTGACTGACAGTGAACTCATTGCTGCCATTCTTGGAAACGGTACAAAAAACAATGATGTTCTTACCATCTCCAAAAAGGTTGCAGACCTTCTGGAAAAAGACAATCTTCCGTCCTATGATACCCTCATGGAAATAAAGGGGATTGGGGTGTCAAGAGCATCATTACTCATGGCTTGTTTTGAGCTTGCAAACCGTTACGTGGTTCCTACAGAAAAAGAACGGATAAGGATTACTGAGCCTTTTCATATCCTGAAGATTACTGAAGTTGCCGGGCTTGCATATGAACAGCAGGAACACTTTCTTGTAACTTCTCTGAATGGCGCATCTGAGGTTATCAATACCCGCATTATTACAAAAGGTCTTTTAAATCACAGTCTGGTCCATCCCCGTGAGGTATTTGCTGATGCGATAACTGACCGTGCAGCCGCCATTATCTGCATTCATAACCATCCATCAGGAAACCCTGAACCCAGTGCTGAAGATATTACTGTAACCAGGCAACTGACAGAAGCTGGAACAATCCTTGGCATTAGTCTTATTGATCACCTGATTATTACAAAAAAGGCAGTAACATCTCTTCGAAGTCTTGGGTACCTCTGATTATGACTGATTGGTAAGAGCTGACCCTAATACAAACCCTTTATCGAATGCCTCTTTCATAAGGTCAGGATACCGGTCAAGATCCACTTTATTATCCATATCCCTGATAAGAAGTTCATCAGCCAGTTTGCAGTCAATAATGTCGCAAAATGCAATAGTAGAATTTTTTATTCCATCAAAAATATCAGGAAGATTCATACCACTTATAGATAACAGAAGAGTCTTCCTGGTTTTTTTCTTTTCTTTAGGGATAAGTGATTCTTTTCTTTCATATTTTGCATAGTAAAATACCTGACATCTGTCCATTAATGATTTCAGGTGACCGGGAACTCCCATGGTCATGACTGGAGTTGCGATTATAAGGCTGTCCATAGTTTTCAGCAACGGATAAACAGAATTCATATCGTCTTCCATGATACAGGAGGACTGCTGTTTACAGTAGTACAATTGTCTGCATGATGACAACTCAAGAGATGGAACATCTATTAATGTTACTTCACATCCTGCTTTTTCTGCCCCTTTAATTGCTTGTTTTAGTAATTTTGCCGTATTTCCTTCAGGAAGTGAACTTCCAAGAAGCGCAAGGATTTTAGGTTTCATATTATACTGTTCATAATATCAGCCTTTATATCACTGTCGGTAATATTCTTTTCATAACATGAATAATCTGTAATTGTCTGAATTATATCTGAAATAGGGCTTATATTGACATGTACGGATTCGAATCAGTTATAAAGATCAAGGATGATTACTGATATGGTGACAACCGTGACCGAAGCAAAAAAGGTCAGGGCTGGCGATAAGGTCGGCCCGGGAAAATACGTATGTATTGATTGTGGACATGCGTTTGAATTCGACGAGGCTGAACAGGATCTGCGGAAATGTCCCGCATGTGCATGTGAGATGTATAACTGCCTGCCCATGACTCATATCCGTTCAGATGTGAAAACACCTGAGGATGTAATTAATCCACCAAAACGGTAATTTTCGTTTTTCCCATCCGGCTTTGGGCCAGGTAAAGTCTATTGAATAATTGTTGAAGGAGGAGACTGGCAAAATGGTAAATGTATCTGAAGAAGGACAGATTTTTGAATGTGAAATCTGTGGAAATGTAGTAAAAGTTTTGGAATCTGGTGGTGGAGAACTCATTTGCTGTGGTGAACCCATGGTTCTTCAGGAGTGAGAAGATATGTCCTCCGGGATGGATGAACTTGAGAAAAAAATAGGAAAGGTTCCAAAAATTTTTAAAAAACTGGCGGAGACCGATCCAGATATGCATGAGATGATTCTCCGTCTTGACCAGTATATCTGGGATGATGGAGAATTGTCCAGAAAGACAAAAAAACTCATTGCAATTGCGATTGCCGCTGCTCTCAGGGATCAGCATGCAATTAAAGCCCAGATGGCTGGCGCAAAAAACCTTGGAGTTACAAAGGGTGAAGTTGAAGAGGCACTTCGCGTGGCATACCTTCTGGCTGGAATGCCTGCTTATGTGAATGGAAAGGTTATTGAAGAAGAGATAATGTGATGTCATATGTGTTATGATGAAGAAGAATGTAATTGCGTTGGCCTTCCAATCCTTGGAGAGCCTGCACCTGAATTTGAAGCAGTAACAACCCATGGAAAGATGAAACTCTCTGATCTTAAAGGAAAATGGGTAGTTCTTTTTTCACATCCGGCAGACTTTACCCCGGTCTGTACAACGGAGTTTATTGCATTTACAAAGGCTGAAGACGAGTTTAAAGCACTTAATGTTCAACTTCTGGGCCTCTCCATTGACAGTGTCCATTCCCATCTGGCATGGGTCATGAATGTCAAGGAGAAGATGGGAGTAGAGATTCCGTTTCCAATCATCGCTGACCTGGACATGAATGTTGCCTCTAAATACGGGATGGTTCATCCTGGTCAAAGTTCAACTGCAGCGGTCAGAGCTGTGTTTTTCATAGATGATAAGGGAATTTTACGGGCAATGATCTATTACCCACTCAGCAATGGCCGATATATTCCAGAGGTAATCAGACTGGTAAAGGCGCTTCAAACATCTGACAAAGCAGGGGTTGCAACCCCGGCAAACTGGCAGCCTGGTGATAAGGTTGTTGTTCCATCACCTGCTACAACTGAAGCTGCAAAGGTTCGCCTTACCGAAGGATACGAGTGCAAAGACTGGTATCTCTGCTTTAAAAACCTTTAATTTTTTTATGAAACCAATCCGGGTACTTGCCATTGCAGGAAGCCCACGGCGGCATGGCAATTCTGAAATGCTCCTTGACTGGGTGATTGAAGAGATGAAACAGGATCCGGATGTCAGTATAATAAAAATTGTTCTCAATGATGCTGATATTGGCCCCTGTCGTGGGTGTAATGCCTGTGAAAAACTCAATGCCTGTGTAAATCATGATGGGATGGATATTCTTCATGACCAGATTCTTGAGGCGGATTGCATTATCCTGTCTGCACCAATTTACTGTATGAGCATATGTGCCCAGACCAAAGCCCTTGTAGATCGCGCCCAGGTTTTCAGGTCAAGAAAATATGTATTAAAACTTCCTGTAGTCCCTCTGGAGCGTGTTGGAAAAAGATTTGGTATATTTATCTCAACTGCAGGACAGGACTGGGATTATGTGTTTGATGCATCAATCCCGGTTGTAAAATGTTTTTTCCACGTTATTGAAGTGAAAAACCGTGACCTTTCATATCTGATGGTTCAGAATGTTGATGAGAAGGGAGCGGTTATGAAGCACCCTACCGCAAAGGAAGATGCTTTATCTCTTTCCCGTTCAGTATTACTTACAATGAAGGAGCGGTTTTCCTGAAGAAAAAAGTCATGGTTATTGGTCTCTCCGGAAGTCCGCGAAGGAGAGGTAATACTGAGCAACTTCTTGACCGGTTTTTGGCTGGAGCATCAGATGCAGGAGGAATTGTAGAGAAAATCATCCTTTCCGAGTTGAAATATCCTTCATGTAAAGGATGCAATGCCTGTCATAAGACCGGTTCATGTATCATGGACGATGATGTAAATGGGCTTTATGATAAATTGCTGGCTGCAGACTGCGTTGTAGTCAGTTCTCCTATTTATACCATGGGTATCACAACTGAACTCAAGTCATTTATTGATCGTGCACATTATCTCTGGGTCCGGTTCTTTGTCCTTGGTTCTCATATAATCAGCCAGGAGGAGAAAAAAGTTCGTCGCGGTTATTTTCTCTCTACAGCAGGTATGGACCAGGATGACGTTTTTGATACTGCTTTTCCAATGATGAAGGCATTTTTTAACATACTGGGATTTACCCATTGTGCTGGTGTGCAGGCTGGAAATATGGATGAATATGGTGGCATTACCGGCCATCCCACCGCACTTGAGAATGCATATCAGACAGGAACCTTGGCGGTCAAAGAGATTCTGTCAGGTTATCCCTGTTTGGAACAGGAAAAAAGATAATTCATTCTTTTCACTTTCACCCTGCGGGGTTCATCCTTTATATACTCTTTAGATGACCTTGGTGTATGGCAGGGGCAGATCTTGCAGGTATAGGGAGAAGATGGCAGGAAAAGATTGCCGTATCACCTGAGTATGCCATTGTCCCTCATGATAACATATTCAAACATGGCCTTAACCGAC
>JAQVIE010000098.1 GCA_028695895.1 Methanospirillum sp.
ATGTGGATTGTCTTACAAAATTACCAAATGGTGTCTGGGTAGCCTGGCGAATCTGTCCTGAACCTCCACAGTTTGGACAACTTTTCGTCTTTTTTGTCTCTGATCCCGAACCATCACAGGCAGAACAGGGTTCTGCATGCATAACTTCAATATCACGGTCCAGACCAAATACAGCATCCCGAAGAGTGACTTCGATTCGCATGAGTAGATCATCACCCCGCCTTGGTCCCCGCTGGCGTCCGCCGAATCCTCCAAAAATATCCCCGGCGAAGTCAAAGATATCTCCAAATCCGGAGAAGTCTGCATGAAACCCTCCGCCATATCCTCCTCCGCCATATGATCCTTTTGAAGCATTGGTAAAGGCTTCATGTCCCATATGATCATATTGTGACCGCTTTTGTGTATCAGACAGGACACTGTATGCTTCATTAATCTCTTTGAATTTATCCTCTGCTCCGGGATCTTTGTTCACATCAGGATGATATTTTCTGGCCAGGCCACGATATGCCTTTTTTATCTCGGTATCATCGGCATTGCGGGACACGCCAAGGATATCGTAGTAATCTCCCGCTGCCATCTGTAATACTCACTCCTTCTTTTCAGTGAAGTCAGCATCCACGACATTATCGTCAGAATCAGAAGAGGTGTCACCCTCTCCTTTCTGAGCAGCCTGCTCGGCCTGAACTTTCTGGTAAATCTTGGTGGTAACTTTAAAGACTGCCTCGGTCAGTTCTTCCATCTGTTTCTGGATGGCTTCAGAGTCTGTTCCTTCAAGGGCAGTCTTCATCTTTTCAATGTGTTCCTGGATATTTGTCCTGTCTTCCTCTTCTATATTCTCTTCACTCTCTTTCAGAAGTTTTTCTGCAGAGAAGACAGCCATGTCTGCATTGTTCCGGACTTCAATCTCCTGTTTTTTCTTGTTATCTTCCTCTTCATACTTCTTTGCGTCATCAACCATGCGCTTGATCTCATCATCAGAGAGTTTTTTGCTGCCTTTGATTGTGATAGCCTGTTCATTACCGGTACCAAGATCCTTTGCAGTCACGTGGATGATACCATTGGCATCGATATCAAAGGTAACCTCTATCTGTGGAATTCCGCGCGGTGCCGGAGGTATTCCGGTCAGCATGAACCGGCCAAGGGTGAAGTTGTCATTTGCCAGTTTTCGTTCTCCCTGCACGACATGGATCTCAACCGAGGTCTGATTGTCTGCAGCTGTTGAGAATATCTGGCTCTTTTTGGTTGGAATTGTCGTATTTCTGTCGATGATGGGTGTTGCAATGCCACCAAGTGTCTCGATTGAAAGGGTCAGAGGAGCGACATCAAGAAGAACAATGTCACTTGTCTCACCGGCAAGCACACCACCCTGAATGGCTGCACCGACTGCAACACACTCATCCGGGTTTATACCTTTATCCGGTTCCTTTCCAAGGAGATCCTTTACCTTCTGCTGAACAAGCGGGACACGGGTTGAACCACCGACAAGCAGAACACGGTCAATCTCCGATGGTTTGAGTCCTGAATCAGAGAGTGCCTGTTTGACAGGTCCGATAGTGTTCTCAACAAGGTCAGAGATAAGCTGTTCAAACTGTGCACGGGTCAGGTCAATGTCAAGGAATTTTGGCCCTGATGAATCGGTAGTAATGTAAGGAAGGTTGACATTTGTCTTCGGTGTCTGGGATAGCTCTATCTTTGCATTCTCAGCTGCATCACGAAGCCGCTGCATTGCCATTGGATCTTTTGAAAGGTCTATCCCCTCTTTCTTTTTAAATTCGGCAACAAGGTAATCAATAACCCGTTTGTCAAAGTCGTCTCCACCAAGACGGTTGCTTCCGGAAGTAGCCTTAACCTCAAAGACTCCGTCACCAAGTGTCAGGATTGATACATCAAATGTTCCACCCCCAAGATCGTAAACAAGCACGGTGTGATCGTCTTCCTTGTCAATTCCGTATGCCAGTGCAGATGCTGTAGGTTCATTGATGATACGAAGAACTTCAAGTCCTGCAATGGTTCCTGCATCTTTTGTAGCCTGTCTTTGGGCATCGTTGAAATAAGCCGGAACTGTGATGACTGCCTTTTTAATCTCTTCACCAAGATATGCCTCTGCATCAGTCTTCATTTTCTGCAGAATCATTGCAGAGATCTCCTGGGGTGTGAAGTTTTTACCGGTGAGTTCTATCTTTTTTGCAGTTCCCATGTCACGTTTTACAGACATGACTGTGTTCTGATGATTGGTAATTGCCTGGCGCTTTGCAAGGCTTCCAACCAGACGTTCTCCCTCTTTTGTGAATGCAACCACAGAAGGAGTTGTTCTGCCTCCTTCGGCATTCGGGATAACGACTGCTTTTCCACCCTCCATGATGGACATACATGAGTTTGTAGTCCCAAGATCAATACCAAGAATTTTTTCGCTTGCCATAATGATGTTCCAATATTTGAATGATTAATTTTGTTCGACCGGCGCTGTACCCTGCGAGACAATAACCTGGGCAGGACGAAGAATTTTTTCCTGCAGGCAGTATCCTTTGCAGACCTGATCGCAGATCGTTCCTTCCTCCTGGGAAGAAGGGATCACTGCAACTGCTTCATGACGGGCTGGATCAAACTTTTCACCAACCGACTCAAATGATTCAATACCCTGTCTTTTCATTACCTGAGCCAGTAGTTTCTGAATCTGAACAAGCCCTTCATGTGCTCCGCCTTCAGCCTGTATGGCCCTGTCCATGCTGTCTGCAACCTCAAGCATATCACGGGCAAATTGCCCGATTGATTGCGTAATCCGCTGTTCTGTATCGCGGATGGTACGTTTTCTGAAATTTTCAAAGTCAGCTGCAAGCCGCAGGTATTTGTCATTGAGGTCATCATACTCTGACCGGAGTAAATCAAGCGGATTTTTTCCCTGTTCCGATGAAAATTCATCCGAAATCAGGTTTTCCTCTTCTTCCTGATTCAGTTCTGATTTTTTCTCATGATAATTGTCTGCGGAGTCGTTCATAGGGGTTCACTATAATTGTTGTAATGTAGTTCTATATATATTTTCCTCTGTCTTTTTGATAAGGATACATTAATGTATCAGTCCTCAACATAATAATCTCTGAAATTTTGCCATTAAATTCAATTATATCGTTATTTTTTAGATTTTCTATTTTATCCGAACATTAACCTGAAGTTAGTAACAAGCATATGGTCTTCCTCTGGCAGGTTTATCCAGACGCGCCGATAAAATCTCAATTATTTTTCGTCGGATGTAAATAATTTGTTTAAATCATACGTGATTTAAATACTTTTTCACTATTGCGGTAAGTCATTATATTGACATGTCACCCGCTAATCCCGGATTTGTTTTTATAAATAATTTGATTTGCTCCTGAAACAATTTGTTTAATCTGGTCATTACTTTATAAAATACGGGAAATTATTTCGCGCTCCATTGGAAATAAAGGGGTCCATAAGATCCAGGTTAGTCAGAAAAACATGACTACTCATTCAAAAAACAGGCAGAGTTTTAGTAATACATCCAGGAATGAAAATCCAGATTTTCCTTGTTGATCGTTCCTTTTCTTCTTTTACCATTTTATATATGCTGATATTATCTGCATTTAGAAATTTCATCATTCTTTCCTGTGCGGTAATACTCCTGTCATCCGAAGTAACTATCAAATCAGAGAATTCATTCCATGTTGTCTTATTAAAAAAGCCATTTCTAAAAAATTTTGAATAAACCATGGCTCCATACAGACGACCAACAGGGTAAATCCAGTACATACCTGCTGTATCTTCTGCAAAATGCGGGTGGCGTAGAAGATATCCTCCATGGTCAGCAACCTTCACCCCTGTTATTTCCGTAAATATATCTGCATATCTCTCTCCAAATGAGATGTTGCCTGATGTTTTTATAAACTGATTTTCCAGGATGCCGATAGTCATGTCTTTTCCCAGGTTCCACCGCTGCTTTGAAGAGAACGGGCCGTTCATGTCATAATATTCTGAAATATTGTGTTCCTCCAGACTGAAAACAGGTTTATCCAAAGCCATGATTATACCTAAGATCTCCGGAGTCCATGCAAGATATTCAAAAAAATGGGATGCAGCTTCTGTCAGTTCAACAGGGATAATTTCAGGTATCTGCGATGAGTGCCTGGATGCGGATAAAATCTGTGTATATACATGGCCCAGCTCGTGAAACAACAAGGTGTATTCATCTTTATTAAACCCTGATTTCTCCGGTGTTTCATAAACAGTTCCACTTACAATATAAACTGGTGCAGCAGGTCCTTGTTCACTTCCTTTAACATTCACTTCTCCGGCAATCAGGGCCGTCATCCAGTTCCGGGTTTTTTCAGCCCGTTCCTTCAGGTCAAGATAAAACCATCCCATCGTTTCATTGGTTTTTTCATCTGTTACCCTGAAGAGGAGGACATCAGGTGCGTAAAAATGAGCATCTGCGATAAATTCTGTTTTGACACCAGTCAGGCAGGACAGAAGTGAGAGAGATCGTGAGATTGTCTGATTAAATGGCATTGAAAAATCTTTGTCATGAATAGTTCCCGTTTTTTGTAATAAAGTGAGCAGAGAATCCACTTCATAATCATATAATACAGTCTCTCCCAGGTTTCTGGTCTTTTTTATCTGAAGAACTTCAGACACGACTGGTTGAACCTGTTCTTTTACGAGGGGTTTTATCTCATCAAGGAGGGATGAGATATCAGTACCATTCATCATCCATCCCTGTTCATCTGCTTTAAAATCCGTCCAGGTTGAATATCCCTGAAGGGAGGCGATTGTATTTCGAAGAATGGCAATTTTCGTTAATATATTGAGATTATCTGTAAGTGACCTGTTTTCCCGGATATTAATCAGGTACTGATTCTGCAATGTTCTGAGTTCCGGGTACAGGGATGCCAGATGTTCTTTTTCTTCATCAGATAACCCTGCACCACCAGATCTGAAAAACTGTTTTTCCTGTTCATAAAGCCATCTGCCATAATCAGATTCAGGTTTTGTCTCCTGTATAATGCGGTAAAGGTCATTATTTAATGAAATATTCCTGATGAATTCATTTCGCCTCTCTGCTGCCATGAAAGCTGCGTTCTGAAGATCATTGTCTGGATACAGTCCGGCAAGAGTCTGGTATTTAAGCAGACTGGAATCAAGTCTTGTGAGAATCTCTTCAAGCCTTAATATTGTATTGGTTTCGTTCCGTTTATTGGCAGGAATGGTAAGAAGGGATGTAATGTCCTGTTTTGCTTTTGAGATTGATGTATACACTTCGTCATCGATCGCCTGTTTTGTCAGCGGGAAAATAATTCCGGGTTCTGTTACAGGAACAGAGCCGTGAATTTCGTTCCTGTCTCCTGATGCCTGGTTTAAGAGGAGAATGATAATTACGAATATGATAATTAAACAGTTTTTTTTATTCAGACACCACACATTTTTTCCTCCTTATCAGTGAATATTTCAATAATATGGGCACAAATATACTTTAAGGTTTAAACCACTCTCTCTGAATTAGTTATGTGAGACTGGCATTAAGCTATATACTCCATAAGGTGTATCTATCATTATTGATACTCTGATTATCAGTATAATTTTTAAGGAGGGAACCAATGAGGCAGTGTATTATTAGAAAGATGGTTTTTCTGGCTTTTATTTGTGTGGTGTCCGGTATTATATGTGCCGGATATGGCGAT
>JAQVIE010000099.1 GCA_028695895.1 Methanospirillum sp.
CCGGAAGATAACAAAGGTATGGAACTTTCCTGATGGCATCACACCGGCAAGAACAGGTCTTGATATTAACCAGATGTTTCGAAAAGCCGGAATGAAACATGACAATATAAAAGCGATGATACTGATCGGTGAAAACCCCCTGGTGACCGAACCTGATCAGAACATGGTTGAACATGCAGTAAAAAACCTTGAGTTCCTGGTAGTATCTGACATCTTCTTTACAAAAACGTGTGAGTTTGCCCATGTTGTCCTTCCTGCCGCCTGTTACGCTGAAAAGGACGGAACTGTAACCAATACCGAGCGACGGGTGCAGAGGCTGAATAAAGCAGTAATGCCTCCTGGTATAGCTAAACCTGACTGGCAGATAATTACTGAACTTGCCTGCCTGATGGGTTATGAAAGGCAGTTTCCTTACAAGGATCCTGCAGATATCTTCAGGGAGATAACGGCCGTCTGTGAACCATACCAGGGGATGACATTCAGCCAGGTCAGTCTTCCTGATGGAATCTGCTGGCCTTGTCCTTCGCCTGAACATCCGGGCACTGCAATCCTTTATACCGACCAGTTTTATCATCCTGATGGAAAGGGTATCTTTTGTCCTGTTGAATGGAAAGCTCCAACAGAACTGCCTGATTCAAATTATCCGTTCAGGCTGACATCCGGCAGGGTTATCTGGCACTGGCATACAGGAACCATGACCAGGAGAAGTAAAAACCTCAATGATGAGGTGCAGGAAGCATATATTGAGGTTCACCCTGCAGATGCGGAAAAGATCAGAATATCCGACGGGGAGATGGTTCTTATCAGGTCCAGAAAAGGGCAGCTCTCCTGTAAAACCAGGATTGTAACCGATATCAAGGAAGGGATGATCTTTATGCCATCCTTGTTTGATGCAGCCTTAAGCCGGCTGATTGGTACTCCATATGCAGATCCTGAAGTCTCTGAATACAGACCAATCTGCGTTGCTCTTGAACCGGTATCCGGAGGTTAAGAACAGGCATGAATGGCAGGATGTTGTACGGGTGGTCTGTTGACGATCATATCAGGGAAAATGCAGCATCAGGTGGTCTTGTTACAGGCCTTCTTCTATCACTGCTCAGCTCAGGCACGGTTGATGCGGTCTGTGCACTAAGGAAAGGGGATGATTTATATGATCCACGCCCGGTCCTGATCACCGATCCTGAAGAGATACCGGGATGTGCAGGTTCTCTGTTCTGTGGAAGTGTCCTTACAGCAGACTGGGCTTATAGTGCGGTGGAGGCAAATCCAGGGATAAAACTTGCCGTCGTGGTGAAAGGATGTGATGCAAAGGCGATTTATGAGCTTATCAAAAGAAACAAACTTGACCGGGACGATCTTTTTCTTATTGGTCTTAACTGTAGCGGGACCTTTTCCCCAGTTCAGACAAGGTCATTTATCAGGGAAGTCTGCGACATGAACCCTGATCTTGTTGATTCATTTCAAATAAGAGATGGCAGGGTGGTTGTCATATCAGGAGATATTACCAGAGAATACCCTCTTGAAAACATTGAAGAACGCGGATTTGGCAGGCGTGATTCATGCAGGAGATGTGATACCCCGATACCACGGCAGTGTGATGTGGTATGTGGCACCTGGGGCCTTTACGGAGAAGATTCCGAACATGCCACATTTGTTGAAACATGTACGGATAAAGGGCTGAATTTTCTTCTCCAGGCAGAAAAAGACGGTTATATCATTCTCGTTCCTGCTGATGCAAAGGGAGTAAAAGCAAGAACAAGAGTTGAAGCTGCAATGCTGACCATATCAGAGAGGAACCGGAAAGCAATGTTTGCAAAAACCGGAACTGGAATGGAGCGGCTAACCTGGATCATGGAGGAGACATCCAGATGCATTAAGTGTTACCAGTGCTCACATGCCTGCCCTTTATGCATATGCAAAGAATGTCAGACAAAAAAACCCTGGCTTGTAAAACCTGGCGAAGTGCCTCCACCACTGATGTTTCACCTGATAAGGTTCTCTCACATCGCCGATTCCTGTATAAACTGTGGACAATGCCAGGACAGGTGTGCAATGGATATTCCAGTCTCACTCATGATGCATGCCCTGCAGGCAGAACTTGAACAGATGTTCGGATATCACCCTGGTAAACCAGAGGGAATGCCAGTCCTTGCAAAAGTAAGCCAGCATGAAGAGTGGGAACATTACTATGAGAATAGTTACCAGAAGATGATCCATCTCTTCAGTCAAAAGATTACTGCAGCCGAGAGGCAAAGAAGAAATTAAGGAGCTTATGACTCCTGAAATAGTTCTTTCTTTGATGGAAAGCCACAGACCCTGAGGACATCTTCCTGTGTTACAAGCCTTGCCTGCCGGCGTTTTGATGCGAGATCTGAGAGGTAGAAGATGGACAGCGGAATTGGGAGATCGTAAATTTTCGCATAACTGACCTCAGGAATATCACGGGAGAAGAAGTTCCTGATTGTTCCCCTGTCAACCACAACTCCCATCTCCTGAAGAATTTTAGCACTGTGATTAAAGGGATGAACCCTGGCAAGAGTCATACAAAGGTCAATGACAGGCGATCCAAACTTGGTATTAGGATAAAATGGGGCCAGGGCATAACAAAGCCGTCCACATGCCTTGCAGTAATACCTGGTCACAAGAACATTGATTATCTTCTTTTTGCCGGCAACAATGATGGTTGCAAACCGCTTTTTCCGGTTGTCATGATACCTGACCTCCCCCCCGCAGTGCGGACAGCAGTCAAGCAAGGTAAATTCCATCCCTTCCAGTCCGGAAAATGCATTCTGAACAACAGATGTAATAAGAGATGGTATTTTTATACTCTTCACGGCAGGCCTTCCGAACAGGTATCTCCTATATCATCTGTTCAGGAAACTATTGAATTATCCAGTTTTGTATTAAGGAGAAGAGTTAAGAGGGATCTTCGGTCGGAATATCTCCCTGGATAACTTTTTTTCCTGTATCTGCCGGTATAGGGGCGTGTACATCAAGTAAAAGAAGGTTCATTATCCCGCCACATGACCTGCACAGGTAATACTCATCATGCCAGCAGGAACTGCATCCCCATCTTCCGCAGATTACACATTGCCTAAGTCCTGACAAAGGGCCTGAACTGTGGCATAGATCGCAGACGTACCTGGAGAAAGATTCCGGATCCCTGGTTGGGGGTTCATTATCCTTTCTCACCCTGCCAACCTGGTTTTTTAAAGCCCGGAACATCCTCTCTGGTGAAAGATCATCTTTATTTCTTCGAATCAAACGATTTTTCCAGTTCATCAAGCCGTGCCTCAAGGTCAGAGAGGTTTTGAGTAAATTCGTTCTCAAACTGCTTCAATTCAGCGATCTTCTGGGCATCGGTATCCAGAACTGTTCCACGTTCATCCTTGAACCGGTTCAATTTTGGTCTTCGGACGACTTCATAATCCTCAATAAGCCTGGCAAACCGACGATCCAGGTACTCATCAACTCTGCTTTCAACAGGTCTTCGAAGGGATATCCTTCCGGTAGTGCCCTGAAAGAACCAGAACAGCATGAAGAGTATGACAAGAATGATAAGGATGATAAGGAGTATCTCAATAAGTGTCATTTCATACGCTCCTTAAGTTTTCTGATACGTTCTTCCAGTCTGTCCATCCTGTCCTGTGATTCACGTTCAAATGCTTTAAGACTCTCCGCATCCTGCCTGACCTGCCGGAACCTTTGTGATAAATCCCTGATATCAGCAGTTGTTGCAAGCTGCCAGTCATCAATCATATGTTTCATCCGGCGGTCAATATAAGCATTCATATACCTGTCCATGCTCATTTTTTCGCCTCCAGTTCTTTTATTGACTTATCTATAGCACTGGCACGATTTTTAAGAAGATCTTTACCTGCATGAAGTCTTCCAATCTCATAACTGAGAAACTCAAGTCTTCGTCCGTATTCACTAAGATCTGCCTCAGTGACAAGTCCCCATTCCTCGATGATGGATTCAAAACTTCTCTCAAAGTAGGAGTCAAGAGTCCTGTCAAAGGTGGGGACCAGGTCTTCAGCTTTTGTTTCAAAACCAGTCAGGCCTTCAAAGATTTTTTTTGTGCTTGCTGACGTTTCAAACATTTTTTTTCACCTAAATCTTTTTTTCCTCTGATTCTATACGATCCATCATCAGGTCAAGTTTCTCACGCTTGACATAACTCTCAAGACGTTTTAATCTCCCTTCAATGGTCTTCTGTTTCATAAAGATATCAGTTTCAAGGGCGATATTAGATTCTTCAATCTCTTTTAATGTAGAAATCTGATCTGAAGAAAGTCTTAAGGCAGGCTGGACTGAAGATGCATTATCTTCTTTTAATATCTGTAGCTTGTCCCGTTCCAGTTCAAGTTCAAGTTTCCTGGTATTGGTCCGCATCAGCCTTATCTCTCTCATGATCAGGTAAATCATGATGACAATGACAAGCAGAACTGTAATTCCCAATAGACCATCCTGGGAAAAAGAGATATCCAACTCTATCCCTCCAGCATCCTGGTGACAAAACCGATTGCATCAGATGATCCGGAGATGTATACGATGTCGCCTTCTTTGAAGACGATATTATTGTCTGACCCCAGGATCTCTCCGTCACGCTGGACGGTTACAAGTTTTATCTCCGGCGGAATGGTAAGATTACCAACTGTTCGTCCTGCAGCAACCTGTACGCGAACTGCCGCCTTTTCTCCTTCCATTCCTACAAGAATGCCCCTTATTCTTTTTGCCTCTTCAGGGTCGGCGGCAGATAATTCCTTCTCTATATCAGCGCTGAGCTTTCCTAACGGTATCTTATCTATGATAGCATCAGCCGAGCTCTTTGCTGCTTTGCTCACCTTTTCCCCTATAGGCTTAGCATCTTCCTTTACTTTCTCTGTCAGTTCCTTTGCCTTCGTGCTTATCTGTTCAGCAGTATCTGCTGCTCCTTTCTGAATCTTCTCCGCTGTTTCAGATAATTTTGCTCCGATCTCCTGTGCACCCTCTTTTATCTGTCCGGCGGTAGATTCAGCGGCTGCCAGTATCTGTTCATCAAGAGGGATCTTCCTTCTGACATCCACCTCCCCTCCATCCGGAATATTGAGTTTTTCAAGATCTTCGCTGCTAATCCTAATAGTTCCTTCTTCAACCACAGTATCAGCAAAGACAGTCAGGGTAAGGGTTGCCCCTGCTTTTGTGCTCACTTCCACCTCTGACTGATCATCAATACCAAGGTATGAAAGGAGTTTTTCATGAATGCGGGCTCTTCCGTGACCGGGCATAGCCCGTTTCACTGCCTGCAGGGTAGCTTCCTTCATGTGGTTTAATCAGGTAACTATCCTTTTCTAATTTTCGGTATCTTTCAGGTCAGGATGATAAACCGTAATGTATATTCGCTCTTCAGCTCACGATCTTGTATCCTTATGTAACTTAAGGACCTTTGGAGATAACACATGGGAATTGAAAAATTAATTGAAGGAAACCAAGCTTTCGTTGAAAATGAGTACGCAGAGAACATTGAATATTATAAAGGCCTTTTAAGTGGACAAAATCCGCATGTAATGCTTATAGGGTGCTGTGAGTCAAGGGTTGTCCCCGAGATAACATGAAATGCAAAACCCGGTGAGATCTTTGTTT
>JAQVIE010000100.1 GCA_028695895.1 Methanospirillum sp.
GAATCTTCTTCAAGCCACATCCGAGGTCTGACTATCTGAACATACCACCTTGACAGATCCTCAAGGATAAAGTTCATCAAAAGCCTGGTAACACGATGAAGCTGAAATTCTTTCATATCCGTAGAGATCTGTCTTGCTATTGAATTGACTCTTGAGATTATCCACTGGTCAATCTCAGGCATCTCTCTAATAGAACGGACAATATAATCATCATCATATTTCCCTTCAGTTGTAGAGACTGGAGAAAAACTATCCAGGATCATGTAGGGAAGTGGGAATCTGTATACATTCCACAGGATATTCATCATCCTGTTCACTGTAGATACCCCGTCCCAGTTAAATTTCAGGTCTTCCCATGGAGCATTGGAAGATAAAATGTAAAGACGAAGAACATCAACCCCGAATTTCTGAACAACTTCTTCAGGAGTCACAACATTACCAAAGCTCTTACTCATCTTTCGTCCATCAGCATCCAGGGCAAAACCATGCATCAGGACGCTTTTATATGGCGAACGATTGAAAGCTATAGTGGAGGCTCCAAGCTGGGAGTAAAACCATCCTCTTGTCTGATCCTGACCTTCGGTGATGAAGTCTGCAGGCCACATCTCATGAAACAGTGCATCATTTCGTGGAAACCCCAGTGTTGCCCAGGATGCCATAGCCGAATCAAACCAGACATCAAAAATATCCTCAACACGTTTCATGATTCCACCACAGGAACATGGAACGGTTATCTCATCTACATATGGCCGGTGAGGATCGGTAAGAGTGCTCCCGGCTGCTTTGTTTAATTCTGTAACAGTTCCGAAAACCCGGTAAGCCGGGCAGGAGGAACACTGCCAGACAGGGATAGGAATTCCCCAGTATCTTTGTCGGGAAATACACCAGTCACGAGCATCAGAGACAAAATCATAAAATCTTGCATTTCCTGCCCATTCAGGATACCATGAAGTCGCTTTTATCTCTGAAAGCATTTTTTCTTTCATCTTGGGTACAGAGATAAACCACTGCTCAGTTGCCCGGTAGATGATTGGAGTCTTACATCGCCAACAATGACCATACCGGTGAGATATTTTCTGTTTTGCCAGAAGATGTTCCCCAAGATCTTTAAGGATTTTTTCATTTGCATCCCTGACAAACTGTCCTGCATATTCTCCGGCCTCATCTGTATAATAACCTGCACCGTCAACAGGGCAGAACACATCAAGCCCTTTTTCCACGCCAAGCAGGTAGTCATCCCATCCATGCCCTGGTGCAATATGGACCATTCCGGTATTGTCCATCTCAACAAATCCGGCAGTTACGACTTTATGTTCTATCTGTTTCTGACAGGGAATCAGTTCTGCAAGAGGTGAGTCATATATAATTCCAGCAAGTTCTATTCCACTTTTTTCTGATAAAATGGAATAATCCTGATATTTTCCTTTTTTTAATACAGGTTCCACAAGATCTTTTGCTATCCAGAGGATCTCTTTATTTCCTGCCTTAATCGCTTCTACCATTGCATAAATGAAGTCTTTGTCAACGGCAACTGCAACATTTGCCGGAAGAGTCCAGGGAGTCGTGGTCCAGATGAGAAGATATTCATTGTCAAGACCATGTATTGGGAATTTAACAAATATTGACGGGTCCTGTTCATCCCAGTATTCCACTTCTGAATCAGCAATGGCAGTCTCACATCTTGGACACCAGTTTACAACACGATGACCGCGTTCTAATAATCCTTTTTCATCTGCTTTTTTCAGGGTCCACCATGCAGCTTCAATATATTCTGGCATTACAGTCTGGTATGGATCATCAAAGTCCATCCAGATGCCAAGAGCTTTGAACTGCTCTGACATGATTTCTTTATGACTTAAGGCAAACTGTTTGCATCTTTCAATAAATGCACCTATCCCAAATGCCTCAATATCTTTTTTGTTTTCAAAGCCAAGTTCATGCTCAACCCTGACTTCTATAGGAAGGCCGTGCATATCATAACCTGCACGATCGATGACACGAAGACCATGCATCCGTTTAAACCGGAGAATGCTGTCTTTGAGGATCTTATTCCATGCGGTTCCAAGATGGATATGGCCGGTGGTATAAGGCGGTCCGTCCACAAAAAACCAAATTTTTCCATCCCGGTTCTGCTCTTGAACCCTGGTATAAACATCCTCCTCTGTCCAGAATTTCTGAACTGAGGCTTCAATATCCCTGGGTGTAAAACTGCTGGTAACCTCTTGCACAATATTTCCTCAAAAATTCTGTTTATAATTGGTTGCACCATCAGATAGGTGTTTTCACATCACCACCCGCCTGCACCCCCGCCACCAAAGCCTCCTCCACCGCCAAATCCGCCCCCTCCAAAAGATCCACCTGATCCGGACGAAGGAGGAGAATAATAAAGCATTGGTGAAAAACCTGTATGAAACAGGGCAGGAGCAAACCATCCTTCAGAAGGGAGGTCAGGAACCTGAATTTTAAGCGATTTAAGCGTTTCAGATACCCGGTCCCCGACACCAAGGGCAGTGCCGTAAACCATCCAGTCTCCCCATATAGAGATATCATCCGGAGAATAACGCTGCATCATTACAGAATCTGAAAGAAATCTTCGAAATGATTCCCATTGTAACCTCTCCCGGTAAAAATCTCCTTTCCAGGTGCCAAAGAGAGATATAGGAAATACATATGCAATAATAACCTGAAGAATACAGAGTGAACTATTGTAAACCGCCTGGCCAAGTAGCATACGGTCACCAGGACCTACAAACATCAAAACAAAAGATATGAAAAAGATTCCAATAGATATTGCAAGAAGAGGGATGAGACTGGCATGGCCACTTCGAATATAAGAAGAGACCACATGATCCTTCACTCCGGATGGTAAATCATTAAATGATTTTTGGAATTCCATCAGCTGGGATCTAATAGACGGATTTTTATTGGCATCAGATGCAATACGGGTAAATGTATCATTTGTTACAATTTCATCATCTGATAGAAGAGATAATGTCCGGATCACCTGTTTCTCATAACGATCCCCGGTAGTCTTATTTAAAATCCTGATGGAAAAACCCTTCCCAGTCGAGTGTTTTATTGAAAGATTACCACGCCGGTGAAGATCAATCAGGGTTGCATGAAGTCCTTCCTCTTTGAACTTCTCAGGGTCTCCTGAAAAAACGAGGGAGACCAACCATGGTTTTAATTTTGTATCTGGAACAAAGCTCAGGTGCTCAGGTACATCGTATTGTTTTTCACGCCCATACCTGTACCAGATAACAAGGAGAAGAACAGGAATAATAAAAAGGAACAGAACAGACAGGAAGGATATTAACCGGTAAAGGGGGTTGATGACAGATAAGTACCATGGATTGGCCTGCCTGGTCTTTTTTTTGACTGAATCTGTGATTGTTCTGACTTCTCCATCCAGTAAACTGGTTACAGATGGGTCAATCACCAGCTCAAATCCAAGAGGAATATCTTTTGCAACTGAACCAGTGAGGATATATGATTCATCAGTTCTGGTCACTGCAAGGTCAGCTGGATGAGGAAAAACTTCATGGACTCCTGATGATGGAAACTCAATTCTGACAGATTCATATGGTACATGTGAAGTGGCCAGATCAATATTCAGATGGTCATCGTCTGTTCCCCGTTCCACTGGGGGCACAATATCCCAGGAATACGAAATCTGATAACTTCCAGAACCAAAATATCCAGGTTTAAATGCACCGGCTTCATTTTTCCCTGCCCTGTCGGTTATGATTTTTCGGATACTTCCATCTTCTTTGGTAAGAATAACATCTCCATCAGCGTTTTTCATGTATCCAATAGTTCCATCAGGGGTTTTCATAGATATGAAACGGATATATGTCCCAAAATGCACATCATCGTATACCGGGCTTTCAAAATTCCTGTTAAGACTTCTGAACTGATGTGATGCAGATACATCATAAATATATGATTCGTGTAATGAACCATCCCAGGAAAAAGACGCTTCGTATGAGCTTACTTTCAGATCAGGTATGAAAGCTGATTGCGCAAATGAGAAAAGAAAAAATCCGAACAGGGAAATTCCAGCTGTTATTAGTAATAAAAGAATAAGATCCTTTTTTTCATCCTGCATTGCATTCCTCTGAATATATGAGTGAAGTTTATATCGATGTATCAGTACCTGACATAATAACAGGACCCGGATTCAAGTTTCTTGCCAGGCGCAAGATTGCGGAGATAGAGACTGGCATGATCTTCACAGACCACCATTTTACAACAACCAAGTATTTCCATACCTATTGCAGGGTTCCCACAAACCTGACAGGTTGTTTCATCTCCGTATTGTTTTTCCATACTATTTCTGAACTTTGAAAATATTTGGATGCTTTGATCAGGTATCACTCATCAAATGCATCAGCGCCGACATACTCCCGAACTTTGGTGAGAAAACCAAAAAACCGATCATATTCAGGTTCACCTTTTGCATATTCAATAATGGAACATATTCTAAGAATTTCCTTAATAGTTTTCTCTTCTGGAAAAGTAAATGACAGGGAACCAGATATAATCTCATTGCTTGTCATGGCATCGCCTTTTCCATAGGTATTTGAAATATACATACGGGTCGCCTGGCCAAGTAAGGCATAACCCTCTTTCTTTTCGCCGGATTCGTATTTCTTCTTAGCCTGCTTTAACATCTCTAAAACAAGCTGCCGGAGATCTACAGGAAACTCATTTACCTCTTCAACATGACTTATCTTTTTGCTGTTAAAGTAATACCACCAGCCAACTCCTGCAAAAAGAACAACAAGGAGAGTAATAAGAAGTATTCCTATTATCCAAAGCAGGGGAAATTCATCATCCTCTTTCAATATAATTTCTTTAACAGTCCCATTAATCATACGGGCGGTCAATAATGCATTTCTACCATCAGGGCCCTGGTATTGTTGATTTATGGTTGTTTCATTGGGAATTCTGTTAACAGTTCCTGAAGAAGGAACCATCGAACTGTTACTTAGCTTATCTTTTAATTCATTCCAGGTGCTGTTCAAACCAAGCTCATGGGGAACGGGTACTTCACCTGTTTTCTCAGCAGTAAGAGAAGAAATTTTACTATCTACTGCCTTTCCAGTAACTGATACCTTATCTCCTTCTACATTTTCAAAGAATATTTCAACTTCCCCGCTTTCAGGCCCATATGGGATGATTCTTCCTGAGATCTGATTATACCCGGCATTTTTCATATCCTTAGACTGTTGCTGTACCAGTGGATCTTTTTCCAGGGAATCTGCCAGCCTCCTTTTATTTTCTTCATTTTGCCTGCTCTCTTCAATCATCTGCTGCTGTAATGCTGAAGTTGATGCCGGTATCTGGTAATTTTGAATAGATTGATACGGATTTTGAGAAGAGGTAGAAGTTCCTCTGTTCGTCCCGGAAAAGCTCTGGGACAGGACGTTCTGCATCAGTTGATGCTGCTCCTCTCTCATCTGCAGCATTTCCTGTTCTAACTGGCTGAAAGGACCTATCAAAGATGAATAGGGTGTTTTTGTTGCTTCAGATAGAGATGAACGAACAGTTTTCTTATCAGGGAAGAATTTTTTGGGATCCTGAACAAAATAAACGGTCAGGGGA
>JAQVIE010000101.1 GCA_028695895.1 Methanospirillum sp.
AAAACTGAAATGGGGGGTGTATGAAAGAAGGGAGTATGTATCATGTTTTTTGTGCAGCTGTGCCCCCGGAGCAGGTAAACACAAGATGCAAAATGTATTGCAGGTGGGGGGTTTGGGGGGAATATGTTCAGGGGTGCTGCTCCGGGTTGTATCTGCACACTATACAGGTTTTGCGACCGGGTATATGAGCATTAAGTAAACAGGGTGAAAGTGAAAAATGATTTTTTTCAATACTCAGAAAGAGTTCATATCCTGCTTATTTATTTTATCAGGGTTTAATTAGTATTTAAAAATTAATCTCTTCACTTTCGCAGGCCCTATTATTTTCTTTGAATAAGAAGGCTCAAACATGATTCATTAGAACCTGATAGAACATACACAGAGATGACGAACGAAAAGATCATACTGCATCTTGACATGGATTCTTTTTATGCTTCGGTTGAGGTACGTGACAATCCTGCTTTGTCCGGGTTGCCGGTTGTTGTCGGTGCAGATCCCATGAAAGGATCAGGTCGCGGAGTGGTAAGCACCTGTTCATATGAAGCAAGGGCTTATGGCATTCACTCTGCTATGCCAATTTATCAGGCATATCATCTCTGCCCTCATGCCGTCTTTATCCGGCCGAATATGGAATCTTATGCCAGGGTTTCATCAATGATAATGCAGATTCTGAAAGGCATAGCCGGAGAGATAGAGCAAGTGTCAATTGATGAAGCATACCTTGACCTGACCTCTGACCTGTCATATAAACTGGCTGCAGAACATGCAACAGGGATAAAGCAGGCAATACGTGATAAAGTGGGTCTGACCTGCTCAATAGGAATAGCGCCTTCGCGGATATATGCAAAGATGGCATCTGAGCAGCAGAAACCTGATGGGCTCACGATAATTCACCCCTCCGATCTTTTATCATTCTTGGCGCCACTCCCTGTCGGTTCAATTCCAGGAATTGGAAAAAAATCAGCGCAGATACTCATGAATGCACAAATACAGACAATCGGTGATATCAGCAGGTGTGATATTCAGGCATTACAGGATGTGTTTGGAACACATGCAGTAAGGCTTTTTCAGATTGCATGCGGGCTTGATCGTGAAGGTCTTCGGGAGACCGGAAAGAGAAAATCTCTCAGCTATGAACACACCTTTTTAAAAGATTCTGTATCTTCGGAAGAAATCCTGGGTTTTATGCATGAAATGGTCCTTTCATTATGCAGAGAACTGGAAGAAAGGAACATATACTCGCGCACCATCGGAATCAGGATCCGGTATACCGGTTTTATTTCAAGGACAAGATCAGTAACCCTGATGCAGCCAACCCGTGAGGTCAGGATTATTGAACAGGCAATAGACGGTCTATTTGCAGAGATGTGGGATATGACTCCTGTTCGGCTTATTGGAGTCAGGTTATCCGGACTTGTTCATCCTGATCCGGTTCAGAGATCCCTGTCGGATTTTTAATCATAAATATTTAATCAGACCCTGCAACTGCATTGCAGAATATGCCGCTCAGCTTAATAGATGGGTGTGATAACAAAAGGATTGATAAATTCAATAAAGAGACATAATAATATGGGAGAATCAGGGGGACACTTTGATAAAGGAAGATGGGTTGAGGATGCTGCATCCGAACCTTCTTTGACAGAAGATTATGAGGATATTGAAACAAGGTTTCGTTCTGCGGCTGGTCAGATTGGACGGGGTATCGATGAATTACTTGCAGCAGGAAATGATCTTGTCAGTACCCGGGAAGGAAGACAGCACCTTGGAAGAAGACTTGATGAGGTTACTGGAAATTTAATCAAGGTCTGTGAAGAAATCAGGCGCGATGGTATTGACTTTATTAACCAGGCACGCGATCGTATTATGAAATAATCTTCCTGTATAAAGCAGAATAAAAGTGCATTCCTTTTCCTGAATAGTCGGATTTATATATGCCCAAATGGCTTGATGTCGGAATCCAGGTAATAAACCTGGACTATATTCAGAAATTTATTGTCGTAGAAGTAACGAAAGAGAGGAAAGGGCAGGTCGTTGTTGAAAAAGCGATCCTTCGTGCTTTTCTCAAAGATGGAGAGCAGGTAAATATTGCTGCTTTTAAAAATAAACTGGACGCCATGAGTTGGATCAGAACAAGACTTCGCAACAACGACGAAAAAGTGATCCAGGTAAGATAACCGGGTGTTGATCTCACATTTTTCCTAATCCTGACTTTTCAAAGGAATATTTATCTATCCAAAAAGTGAGAGAAAAAGGCATGAGTAAAGGGTTTGCTGTTCCTCTGGACGTCCCAAAAAGTGAGCAGGAGACGTATATTCGCAATCTAAAGACTATCACTCACAATTCCGGGCGTCTGATGCTTTTTGCCGGAGACCAGAAAATTGAACATTTGAATGATGACTTCTATGGAGAAGGGATTCATCCGAATGACCATGATCCTGAGCATCTTTTCAGAATTGCTGCAAAAGCAAAAATCGGGTGTTTTGCGACACAACTTGGACTTATCGCAAAATATGGCGGGACTTATCCCAAGGTTCCATATCTGGTAAAAATTAATTCAAAAACACATCTGGTGCCAACTTCACAGGCTGATCCATTCTCTAATCTCATAAATACAATAGATCAGGTGGTTGCTTTCAGAAAAAGCAGTAAATTAAATATTACCGGTATTGGATATACAATATACCTGGGCTCTGAGTACGAATCTGCAATGCTAAGTACTGCAGCGCAGGCAATCTTTGAAGCGCATCGAAACGGGTTTGTAACTGTCCTCTGGATCTACCCGCGTGGAAAAGCTGTAGGTAATGAAAAAGATCCCCACCTGATTGCTGGAGCAGCAGGAGTTGCTGCATGTCTTGGAGCAGATTTTGTGAAAGTCAATCCGCCCAGGGGAGAAGGCGGCTCATCTGCAGAACTTCTTAGGGAAGCAACCCTTGCTGCCGGACGTACAAAGGTTGTCTGTGCAGGCGGGTCCAGTGTTGATGCAACGGCTTTCCTGACCCAGCTCTGGGAACAGATCCACATCGGTGGATCAAGTGGCAATGCAACAGGCAGGAATATCCATCAAAAACCACTTGATGAAGCGGTTCGAATGTGCAATGCCATCCATGCCATAACTGTGGATGAGGCAAGTGTGGAAGAAGCAATCAAGATTTATCATGGCTGATAACACCGGGAAAATAAAAACGATCGGAATTCTGACCGGAGGTGGTGATTGTCCCGGTCTTAATGCAGTAATTCGTGCTGTAGTGAAAACTGCACATCTTTATGGCTACTCGGTTATCGGGATTCGGAACGGATGGAAAGGGATTGTCGAAGGGGAAGTAGAACCTCTCACTGAATTTGCTGTGACCGGTATTCTGCCAAAAGGCGGAACTATTCTTGGAACATCACGAACCAATCCACTAAAAAATGAAGAACACACTCAGCAGATGCTTTCCAATCTGAAGAGATTCGGAATTGATGCAGTTGTCGCAGTTGGTGGAGATGATACATTAAGTGTTGCAACACATCTGCATAAGATGGATATCCCGGTTATCGGCATTCCGAAAACAATTGATAATGATCTTTCAGGAACAGACTATACCTTCGGATTTGACACCGCTGTCTCAATTGTAACTGATGCAATTGACAGACTCCATACAACTGCTGAGTCACATCACAGGATCATGGTGCTTGAGGTGATGGGCCGGCATGCCGGATGGATAGCAACCATGGCAGGGATTGCAGGCGGTGCAGATCAAATCCTGATTCCTGAAGTTCCATTTGACATTGATGATGTCTGTGATGGTCTGAGAAAACGTCAGGACAGAGGTAAAAAATTCTCCATCGTGGTTATTGCTGAGGGCGCAAAACCCACTGACATGTCTGGTTTTGCCACCATCTCTTCAAAAGTAGATGAATTTGGCCATGAACAGTTAGGTGGCATAGGTCACATGCTTGGTCGTGCTATTGAAGAACGCGTGGGTTCAGAAACCAGAGTTACCGTTCTTGGTCATGTTCAGCGGGGTGGATCACCAACAGCCCATGATCGTGTTCTTGCAACCAGATATGGAGTAAAGGCGGTTGAGCAGATCCATGAAGGTAATTACGGGATAATGGTGGGTCTCCATGGCAATAAGATAGTCCCGGTTCCCCTTAGCGATGCAATTGCACAAAAGAAGGTGGATCCCGAACTCTATGAGATAGCCAAAATATTTTATTAAATTATTTCCCTATTTTTACCAGAATTTCTTCCAAAGATGGATATTTTGATTCTATCCGTTCAACAGTGCCCCCACTCTTGTTGATCGTGCTGGTGATTTCATTTAGTCCTTCGATGGAATGAGCGACTGATATCCAGAATTTTCCTGATTGTTCAGCTATAATACCTGGTTTTTGATCTTCGGGCCAGATGAACCATATCTCGTACCTGATTGAACCAAATTGTTCGCGAAGCTCGGGCATGGTACCAAGTACTACCACTTTTCCATGTTTGAGAATCATGACATGGTCACAAATCTCTTCGACCTGTGCCAGGTTATGGGCAGAGAGAATGATGGTTTTGCCCTGCACTCTGAGTTCTTTTAAATATTCTATGATGAACCTGGAGGTCATAGGGTCAAGGCCTGATCCTGGTTCATCATAGATGAGAATTGAAGGATCATGTATCAGTGATCTTGCAATGGCAACTTTTCTTTTCATCCCTTTTGAGAGATTTCCTATCTGTTTTCCCTCAGGCTGGAGAGATAACTGGGCAAGCAGAAGATCAGCCCGTGCCTGGATGGTTACCTGGTCCAGGCCATAAATCTCTCCAAAAAATCTGAGATAATCAGGAACAAGCATCGTCTCATACAGGCGTGACTCTTCTGGAAGATATCCGGTCTCATACCGTACTTTCATTGGATCCTGTAGGGAATTCTGACCTCTGATTGAAAGGGAACCTGATGTTGGAAGTATAAGGCCGGACAGGATCTTCAGAAGTGTTGTTTTGCCAGCCCCGTTATGGCCGATAATGCCAAATATTTCTCCTTCTCTACAGGTAAATGATACATCTGAGAGTGCGGTAATATTGCCGTACATCTTGGACAGGGACGATGCTTCAATCATAATGAATATCCTCCTCTTGTTTTCACTATGTTAAAGTGTTACGGTAAGCTTTGATATACCCTCCCGGCAAACTATCATTCAATGGAGGCTTTTTCACAGCTTCTAACGATTGTTATATGGGAAATAAGACGATTTAAGGGTAATATGACCCGTGATCTACTGCCGGTTGCAATTGTGCTGCTCATCCTTTTCACAGTCGTCAGTGGGTTTACTGCACAAAAAGGGATTCATCTCCAGGATGGGATGTACAGGATAGGGATTGATAATCCTGTATACCTGGATATAATCAAGGGAGATCCACGGTATACTGTTTATCCATTACCATCTGACATTTCGGATACCAGGTCTCTTGGTCTTGACCTTGCAATACGGACAGGTTCTCTTTTGAGAACGAACGGGGATAAAGGTTCTGCGGCCCAGAAGAGTTTTGAACGTGATTACCAGGCGTACCAGGATCACATCTATCGTCAGCAGACTGATCTTTTTGCTGCATATCCGGTATGGATAAATAGTGAATATA
>JAQVIE010000102.1 GCA_028695895.1 Methanospirillum sp.
TGAGTTGCAACTTTTGGCTGCTTAGTAGTCCAGCCATATGAACGCATACGGGCAGAGCGACCAAATCCACATGATGAGCAGATTTTATGTCTTTTATGATAGGACATCCGCCCACATCTTCTGCAGGTCAGATGAGTCTGTGTCTGTCTTTTTCCTCTGGATGGTGTTCCTTTTGACATTTTTTAACTCCTTACTGGGGGCCTGGAGAGATGTAAATTACATTATCGCCGCGAATAATCAGGGTACCGATGCTTTGAGCCTGTCCCTCAACGATCTCTTCGGCTTTATCAAGCACAAGATTCATGTGCACATCATACCCTTGGAGAACTCCCTTAATTTCCCTGCCCCCTTTAAGGGAAATCAATACTGGTTGGCGATTCAGGACCTGATCTAAAATATCCATAGGTCTTTTTGTCATATCAATACCCTGCACTACTCGAAATGAGTGAATAAATTGCATCGGGATTGTTCATAAATATACCTGTTCCACTGCCACAATGTCATTGTCCGTATCTTTTATAGGAGTTCAGGTAGCTGTACTATACAACATATGGGTAAACTAATCTCAAAAAGAAGACATTCAATACGAAAATCCCAGGTAAGCGGGATCTTGCAGCGACTCACTGAGGAGATTGGAGAGGGGGCAGAACTGTTTCAGGGAAAGATGATCGAGGTGATAGAGACTAACCAGGATGTGCAGCTTTTTCTGGTTGACAAAGAGCCACTACTCCTTGAAAAGGATGGAATTCTGTTTCCAAGCCTCCGTGGTGCAGTAAATCGTCCTTTTCCCCAGAAACGAATAGTAGTTGACATGGGGGCAGTGTCATATGTTGTTAATGGTGCAGATATAATGCGGCCAGGTGTGGTTGATGTGACGCCTGATGTCATTGCCGGAAAACCGGTCCAGGTCGTTGATGAACGCCATGGAAAACCACTGGCCCTTGGAATCGCCTTATTTGATGCAGCAGATCTTCTCGCGCAGGAGAAGGGAAAGATTGCAAAAACATGGCATCATGTCGGTGATGATATCTGGAATCTTGAGTTCTGAAGAAGGAAATAACGCTTGTCAGGCCTGAAAAACCAGTATCTTTATTACAATATACAGAAAAGGTTCTTATATGGGACTTCGCGACCTTCTCTTCGGAAGCAAGGATACCTCTTCCCCGGACGAATATAAAGATCTTACTCTTAAAGATTATGAATTAAGTGAAAACCCAGCCCTTCTCATCAAAGTCGCCACGGTTACAGGTCTGCGGGAAAGTCAGATCGTCAAAGATCAGGTATATGACGGGAATATTGTTATTGTTGATATTACCCGCCTTAAAATGGATAAAATTAATTATGAACGTGTCATGAAAGATTTCTACCAGGTGGCAAGGGATGTGGATGGCGATATTGTAGGTCTTGGGGACCAGCAATACGTGGTTATCACCCCAAAAAATGTCAAGATCTCCCGTGACCGCATCGGTGGCGGTGCCTGAACTTGGAACAGGAGTTAAAAGGAACCTGCCCGGCCTGTGGAGAAGAGGTTGACTGGACATATAAAACTGAGGATATTCCTTATTTTTCTGATATCCTGATTATTACCTGTTCTTGCCCCAGGTGCGGGTACAGGTTTTCAGATGTGCAGAATATCAGCACAAATGAACCTGTCAGGTATGTCTATTGTGCGTGCAGTGAGGACGATCTTTCAACAAGGGTGGTCAGAAGCAGTGCTGCAAAAATTACCATCCCTGAACTTGGAGTGGAAATTGATCCAGGCCCGGCATGCGAAGGATTTGTATCAAATATTGAGGGTGTCATCATCAGGGTAGACAAAATCCTTGATGGTATTATGATTGATGGTGACGATGAGCAGCGAAGAAAGGCAATAGCCCTGAAAGAAAAAATCACCGGTATCCTGAGTGGAAAAGACAGTATCACACTCATCATTGAAGATCCTCACGGGAACTCACTTATTGATTCTGAAAAAGCACAAAAAGAGAAGTATTCTCCAGAATCAGAATAATTTTTTCCCATTAAGACTGATACCTGGTGTATCTGTAATATGCCCGGTAACTTTTGCATCAGGGAAGTATTTCTGAACCGTTTTCACCCCTTCTTCAGGCAGAATGACTACATAACCCATTCCCATGTTAAAGGTCCGGTACATTTCAGAATCTGATATCCGCCCGGTTTTTGCAATCCAGGAATATATCTCCTGTGGGGGAAGGGGAAAATCAAGACTAAAACCAAATTCACCAAGCCGGTTCAGGTTTAACAGGCCTCCACCGGTGATATGGCACATTCCATGAACTTTTGCCTCTGTGCAGACCTGGAGAATGTCTGCATAGATACGGGTCGGTCTTAAAAGCTCTTCACCAAGAGTTGTTCCGGATGGCAGACTTTCATTGTAGGATGCATATTCTTCAACCATGTGTCTGGCAAGTGTCAGGCCATTGCTGTGAATTCCGGATGAGGGAATGCCTACCATGCAGTCACCAGGTGTGATTTCAGATCCGGTTATTACTTTTTCTTTCTCCTGTATCCCAAGACATGCCCCGGCAAGGTCAAGTCCTGTCACAAGGCCCTTGAGCGTTGCAGTCTCTCCCCCAAGTATGGAGAGGTTGGCAAGCCTTGCACCTTCATTAAGGCCTTTTCCTATCTGCCTCATCTGTTCATGTGAGAGTTTTGATGTTGCAATATAATCAACAAAGGCAACAGGTTCAAGGTTCATGACATAAAGGTCATTGACATTCATCGCAATGCAGTCAATACCAACCGTTGACCAGTCTTTTAATGCATCTGCAACAAGCATCTTTGTCCCTACACCGTCCACTGCCATTGCAAGAACATGTCTGCCAAACGGGATGAAACCGGCAAAGTGCCCAATCTCTGATGCCATACCATACTTGTCTGTTCTTCTGAATGTCAGCTCGGATATCAGGCTTTTTACAGCTGCTGCTTCAAGATCAATATCAACCCCGGCTTCCCGGTAGGCATCCTGCTTCATGCTCATACCTCCTCGTTCATAAGATTAAATTCATCATGTAGAACCTTTACCGCCCGTGGCCCGTCCTGCTGACTGACAATGAACGAGATGTTCACTTCAGATGAACCCTGTGTTATCATCATCACATTAATTTCTGCCTTTCCAAGAGCAGAGAATGTTCTCCCTGCTGTTCCTGCCATACCTGCCATACCTGACCCGACTACGGCAACAGCACAGACATCCTCATTTGCTGTGATATCCCTGAACACGCATCGCTCCTTAAGTGGAAATAATACCGTCTTCGCAGTTTCAACCTGATTTGCCTCGATAATCAGGGTGATATTTGCTTCAGATGAACCCTGTGATATCATCATGACATTTATCTGGTGCTCGGCAAGAAGTGAGAAGATATGCCTTGCAACTCCAGGTCTTCCCACCATCTGTGCACCTGTGATGGTCAATGCAGCCACCCTGTCTATGTAGGTGATAGCCTTAACCACCCTGGAATCCTTCTTTTCTCCCCCGTCAATGACAGTACCAGGATAATCCGGATTATTAGTGTTCTTTACAAGAACCGGAATTCCCTTCTGCATTGCCGGTTCAATCGATCTTGAATGCATGACTTTTGCACCAAAGTAAGAGAGTTCCATGACCTCAATGTAGGATATCCTGGGAATAACCCTTGCTTCAGGTACCATGCGTGGATCGGTTGTCATTATTCCGTCAACATCTGTCCATATCCATATTTCATCTGCGCTAAGGGCTGCACCGATGATTGTAGCTGAATAATCTGACCCTGATCTACCCAGGGTGGTGACTACGCCCTTCTCTGTGCATCCCATAAATCCTGTAATAACAGGTACTGAGTGTCCGATGACTGGTTCAAGCCTGCTTTTAATACGCGCCTCACCAGCCGGCAGGGCAATAGCATCACCATGGTTTTCTGTTGTCAGTATTCCTGCTTCGCAACCGTCAAGGACCATGGACGGAATTCCCCGCTGGCGAAGCGCAGCACTGATAAGAGGTGCATTAAGCCGCTCGCCAAAAGATGTGATATAGTCACGGGACCTGACAGTCAGTTCTCTCAGATGATAAACCGCATGCAGAAAATCACGAAGGTTTTCGATGCGCCTGATGATTATTTCACAAGTTTCCTGATAAAAATCCGGTGCTACCTCTTTTAATGTGTTAAGATGGGCTTCGGTCAGGTATGTGACGAGATCTGCCACTTCATCAGCATCCCGTGAGGTTATCATCGACTCTGCGCATGCGATCAACCTGTCTGTAACCCCCCGCCTTGCAGAAATTACGACTGCCAGGTGATCCTGCCTGGAATATCTGTTATATACAATATCTACAGCCCTTCTGACCGACTCCGCGTTCTGGACAGAAGTGCCCCCAAACTTCATGATGAGCTTCATGCAGGTGCAACTCTTCGTAAATATAGATCGTTTTCTCTCAAAAGGGATGCTGCCGGCGTGGCTGCAAAGTGACAGGCCTACCAAAACATCAAAGACATTCTGACAGTGACGTGTATATAATGCAGATTCAGGAGATCATCCGATCCCATGTTCTGGTAATCGGGAGCGGAGGTGCAGGAATCCGTGCTGCCATTGAGGCATCAGGATATGGAACCTGCATCCTTGTTTCACGGACCATAGCCGGGAAAGGCGGATGTACAATCATGGCTGAAGGAGGTTATAATGCGGTGATGAACGAGGCAGACACGATCGCCGATCACTTTGCCGACACCATGAAAGGCGGGGCATACCTCAATGACCAGGACCTGGTTCATACCCTGACTAAAGAGGCCCCTGACCGGATGCAGGATCTTATCTCCTGGGGCGCGGTGTTTGATGTCACCGACTCCTGCACTATATGTCAGCGGCCTTTTGGAGGCCAGTGTTTTCCACGGACCTGTTATGCAGGTGACCGGACCGGACATGAAATGATGGTCACCCTTATGGAACGGCTTTATAATTCAAAGGTTCGTGTTTTTCATGAGATTGCAGTCTTTGACCTTATCGTCTCTGAAGGCAGGGTGACTGGTGCCTTGGGTCTTGACCAGAAAGGCCGGCTTTATTGTTTCCTTGCAGATGCCACTGTGCTTGCCACCGGAGGCGGGACACGTGTATTTGATATCTCAACAAATTCCATGAGCGGGACTGGTGACGGATATGCAATGGGATGGCGTGCAGGTGCAGAACTCATCGATATGGAGCAGGTGCAGTTTCATCCGACCGGTGCAGTATACCCATGGGATGCACGTGGAAGGCTGGTTACCGAGGCAGTGAGAGGAGAAGGTGGTATTCTTAAAAACTCCCTTGGTGAGAGGTTCATGTCCAGGTATGACCCTGAACGAATGGAACTCTCAACCAGGGATGTGGTGGCACGGGCCTGTGCAACGGAGATAATGGAAGGACGAGGAACCCCGCATGGAGGGGTATGGCTTGATGTAACTCACCTTCCTGCCAGAAGCATTGAAGAGAGGCTGCCGGTCATGCTTGAACAGTTCCTGAAGTACGGGGTTGATATCAGGACTGAACCGATGGAGGTTGCCCCTACCGCACATCACATCATGGGCGGGCTTCGCATTGATCCATACTGCCAGACCACCCTGCCATGCCTG
>JAQVIE010000103.1 GCA_028695895.1 Methanospirillum sp.
TGGCTTCTTCGTAGGAGATCTCTTTCATAGTGCCATCTGGCTGGCGTAATCTGGGGAGATTCAGACGTTTTTCTGAACATCCGTGCTTGAAAATTTCATTGCCGATTGCACAGACATTTTCTACTTCAAGGATATCTTTTCCATCGTCAGAAACTGT
The DNA here is from genome assembly GCA_028695895.1 of Methanospirillum sp. Taxonomy (GTDB): domain Archaea; phylum Halobacteriota; class Methanomicrobia; order Methanomicrobiales; family Methanospirillaceae; genus Methanospirillum. Next base: position 158 of record JAQVIE010000103.1, read on the forward strand.
GACCCTGACATCATCACAGGCACACCCACAGTATGGACATCCAACATTTTCAATTACTTTCGGCATTATTGATCACCCTTCCAAAGTCCTACTGATCCCTGGACCAGCTCAAGAGCTGATTTTAATTTTTCGTTCGGTGCTGGTTCGACTGTTACAGGAAATCCACTATATTGGGGTGCTCCGGTTGACTGTGTTCGAGGAGGGACCACCTGATTTGCCCATACTCCCTGTCTGATATGGCAAAGACCAGGGTAACAGGTCTGGCGACCAACAATTGCTTTTACAACAACTTCACCGGATTCACTTTTCACACGGACATTGGTATTTTTCATGATACCAAGTTCTTTCATGTCATGTGCGTTCATCTCGATGATGCTACAGGCTTCGAAGTATTCCCTGGAGGTTTTTCCTATCTCCATGGCAATACCTTCTTCGATTGCCCGCTGGGTTATCATGTTTAACGTTTTTTTAGTAGTCATAGGATCTCCCGATAATCCTATTTTTATATGCAATTCCTCTGACCAGACCATTCGATTACCATTAAAGCCCAGGATTGTGACTTATATTATGCCCATTATTGTGAAAGCTGAACTGATATGCGAATATCACACCATTTCCAATCAATAATGCTGCATTTATTAAATCAGCACACAGGCTCTGTTGATTCCTGATATCTGCATGTTTCATTCTTTCATCCACCCAAAGGGCTGACATGTGAAGCATGCTATGTGAGGCCTGATCAACAGAATATAATCTTTTTTGATCAGTATATAGAGTTATTTTTTCAAATTAATTAGGCATTGAATTACTCAATATTCTTCGGATTAATTATTTTTCTCAAACTATAGATCTGTGCTTAGTTTATAGAGATTTAATTAAATTATCAACAAATAGAAGATTAAAATTAAATATATTATTTATATTTTAAGCACTTTTATTAGGCACAAAAAAAATTTGAAAATTAATGAATATTATTTAATTCACATTCGAAATTAATAAAAACGATCAACCCCCATTTATAGACATTCATGAAAAAAAATTCAAAATCAATACTGTAAAAATTCACTGGTTTTTTTTCAGTCTCCTTTTAGTGGAGGAATCCCGCCAAAATATGAGAGGATCGCTTTTTGGATTTTTGTAAAACGGTAAGGGAATATCAAAGGCTGGTAGGATTTTATAACATGTACAGGCCTTAACACAGTAAGCAGGGCTTCAAATGAAGTAACTTCAGGAATCTGGGCAGATATCAACCGGTTCGCGATAAGTTCCCTTATAAGAACTGCGAGGAAACAGATGAAAAAAATTCCTTTTCTGATTCGTTCAATCCTGTATCCTTTAAAGTCCCGTTCCAGTTCAGAGATGAAAGAACTCATCTGCTGTTCAAGGTTTCCTCTCATGTCAGCAAGAGTAAAACATTCTTCCCATGTAAAGTCACCGCGGTAAAGGACACAGGAACGCCCAAGTCTTTTGTTTGCCTGGTGGACTTCTTCCTGGTCAGTTCTTATTGAAGGAACTTCTTTTGAATCATCGATTATGAAATATTTCCGAAATGATCCTGCGCTTTCATTAAGAAGCTCATCAACCGTGCCAGGATAATTTTTCGTCTCCTGAACCAGATCCCGGATATTTTGTAGGTTTTTATGAAATGCAAGCCTGTCTGCCTGTTCCCTCCTTATATCATGAAGGATATATCCATGAACATTGTTCTTGCCGTACGAGATGGAAAGAGGCCGGATATAACAGGCTTCTCCCTTGTAATACCTGATATTTGCAGGATGTTCCATCTGTTCTCCCCTGGATGAGATATGAGAAGAGACCGGGCCATAGGATACGTCGGTCCTCGTGATAAATGAGCATCCGGCATTTACAATCCTGAGCATCAGGGAAGGAGACAGGTAGTCCCAGTGAGGAACAATGATACCTTCAGGTATTTTTCCTGAGGAGATCTGGTCAATTGTGTCTTCTATCACCGCATGTTGAAATTGGAATGCATCAAAACCTGCCAGGATCTGTTTATCCGGATCATAATGGATACGAACCCCAAGTTCCCGCTCAAGGATATCCTCTGAAAAAAGGCCACTCCCTTTCTCTTTCATAAGTTCTGCGATATCATGCAGCCTGAGCGTAAAAAGGAACCGTTTATTGGAGAGGTCATTAATAGAGGCAAACATCCTGGAGAATACTTCAGCCACCGGCCGGTCAGATATCTTCTGAAGGACCTGGAGCAGGTCAGATTCATTAAAATCAGCTCCTGGGATCAACTTGGACAGATAGGTACTTTCAAGCCAGGTTGAAAGGTTTGCCGGCGGACAGGGATTAATCAGCCGGTTTATAGTGAGAAGGATGACGGTGGCTGTTTCATCAGGAGAACATGAAGTGAGAAGGGACTCCATTATCTTATGAGTCTTAATTGCCCAGTACGCAGGAATATACTCGCCAATATCGTAAATCTGCCCTACCTTTCCGCCTCTGTCCTTTTTAACCAGCTCACCGTCAACATTTTTCCCCAGGTATTTTGTCTTCTGTCGCCATTTTCCAGTATCAGGATCATAATATGGGGTTACCTCGTAGAGGTACTCATGCCCTTTAATTGTTTTTTTTCTGATGAAAGATTTCATAAGTCCTGTGAATAGGGGTTACCCTTTTAAAGAGAGTTAGGCACTAAATAATTTTCTCCCGGAATAATTTTCTCTGACACTCAAAATTTCCAATAATATTGAGTATTCGGGTGGCTAACATTTTTATGAAATATATTTATCCTCTAACTTTTTAAACAATTGTGAAGAGATGTCCATTAATAACATTGACATTAAGCAGGTAGATGAATACGAAGCAGATATCCTCGAAGACAGGGAAGAAGCATATTTCACTACAAAGATGGAAGGGACCTGGCAATATGACGAGTCCGGTCCTCAGTTTACTGCAGATACGAAGACCAGCCAGGGTTTTGTCACTTTATCTTTGTCACACCCGAACTTCTCCGGTCCTGGTAAATTTCCAAGTCCGATGTCATATGGTCTGTTCTGGATTGCAGGTTGTGTCAGTTCCACCTTCATGACTGCGGCAGAGAAGAGAAATATCAAAGTAAAATCGTTGAAAACAAAAATTGAGGCTGATCTTAATTATTTAAAACAGTTTGACCTGGAAGACGAACCCCTTGTAGGGGAATACAGGATAAACTTTGATGTTGAAACCGATGCATCAGATGCAGATATTGAGATGCTTCGAAAGGCTGCACTTGATGGATGCCTGGCAATGTACACAATTCAGAATATTGTTCCTCTTAACCTGACAGTTACACGAAAATAGGTGTTTTCATGAACGAAGGAGAAAATATATTAGAGAGTTCAAAGGGGCCTATTGTTCTTGGAATAATTATAGGCGTTCTTGCCGCAATTATCCAGGGACTGACCATTTCTGCTGGAGGGCCTGAAGCATATGGTTTTTGTGCACTCTGTCATACCCGTGACCTGGTTAACGGAATCCTGAATATATTGTTAGGCACAAACTTAGGTCTTGCAGCCCTGTCAAAAACCGCTATTCTTCCGGTATTGACCATGATTGGTGTGCTTATCGGCGGAGTCATTGCCGCAAAAATGAGCAGGGAGTTCAGGATTAAACATGCACAGATAAAAGATATTCTGGTTTATTTCATCGGCGGAGTGCTTCTTATGCAATTTGGCCTTCTGTTTGGTGCCTGCCCGTACCGGGCTGCATTACGGGTAGGTTATGGTGATTTTGTCGCTGTTTTTGGAATAATCGGAATATTGGCCGGAGTATGGCTGGCTCTTATTATGATAACCAGATCTTTTAAAGGGGGCAATTAATGGCAGCAGGATGGATTTCCATGGAACTTTCACTGATTCTTGTTCCATTCATTACCCTGGTATCTGGTTGTATCATCGGATACTTTGCCCAGAAAACCGGCTTTTGTGCTATCGGAGGATTTCGTGACTATATCATGTTCAGGCATACCCGGCTGCTGAATGGGTTTATTGCCATGATAATAAGTGCCGCGGTGGCATTTTTTATCTTCAACATGATTACCCCCATGGCATTTGAGAATTTTCCCTGGATGATGACAAAAGGATTATTATCAGCAGTTCCAGGAGCACCTGCAGATCTCTCCCAGGTGGCATATATCATCCTGGCCCTGATTGGCGGTGTCGGGATGGGAGTTATCGGCGTATATGTCGGTGGCTGTCCACTTAGACAATTTGTCATGACCGCTGAAGGGAGTATGAAATCGCTCTGGTTTGTTATAGGTATGGTTGTTGGAAGTGTCATATTCTACCTTGTCACTTCAGGATTTGTGGTAGGTCTGATGAAATCAATGGGGCTTTAACATGGTTCAGAAAAAACTTGATATTAAAGGCGTTGTATGCCCGTTTTGTGTATTGAATGTGAAAACCGCGCTTGATGAGATGAATGCCGGAGACGAACTTATCGTTGTCAGTGATCATCCTCCTGCAGCAAAGGATTCAATCCCTGCATTTGCCCGGATGAACGGATTTCAATGTTCAGTTCAGTCAACTGAATCCGGGCTCTGGGAATTATCCATAAAAAAATAATTTTTGGCGATCGAGTGAAGACACAGGATGCACTATACCCACCAGCAAAAGTTCTGCTATCAAGTCATATCTCAAAAGAACGGTTACAATGGCTTCAGATGGTATTGCCATCACAAAAAGTCCAATCTGATTCAGCCTCTCTTGTTTCTTTCTTTCTTTGTGGAGATGCCCTGTATAGCCTGACACATCCTGAAACAGTTCCCATATGGAAGGAATTGATAAAAGAATCCGGGGCCCGGATAGTTGCTGACTATGAAGATCTTGTTGATATGGGCCTTATCAAAGGAGTTGAAGGATCAGGGCTGGCACAGAAAGGAAACCTGAATACTCTGTTTATTAACAAAGAGAATGCTCACATCTCTTCAGCAGGATTTCTGCATCTTTATAGCCCGTATATGCATCGTCATACCGAAAAATTCCTGACACTTCTTGATGATGCAGTCTCATTATCCATTCCGGTATCAGTTATTTTATATCTTGACGCAGTCCACCTTTGTCATTCTAATCAGGTGACTACTGAATTTGAAAATATCGAACAGGGTCTGGATAAGGTTCAACAGAAATCACTTGAAAACGGGCTTCCTTTTATTATCACCGCATGTCAGAGATGCAGCCAGGCACGAGGATACATGCACCCCGGGACTGAAGAAGATAATGCTGCACCCTGTTTCCGAAATGGTGTCTGGATTTCTGGGTTATCACAGTTGATTCCTCTCTTTTCCTCAGCTGAAATCGTCCTCCATGCAGACTGCATAAACATTGCCGGCAATGGAAATGAAGTTTATATCCTGGTAGTTACCGGTACACCGTATGGAACTGAACATGCTTTTGGTGCGATATCCTTC
>JAQVIE010000104.1 GCA_028695895.1 Methanospirillum sp.
TCTGTTCGTGCCGGAAAAGCTCTGGGACAGGACGTTCTGCATCAGTTGATGCTGCTCCTGTCTCATCTGCAGCATTTCCTGTTCTAACTGGCTGAAAGGATCTATCAAAGATGAATAGGGCGTTTTTGTTGCTTCAGATAGAGATGAACGAACTGTTTTCTTATCAGGGAAGAATTTTTTGGGATCCTGAACAAAATGGACAGTCAGGGGAGGGAGGACGACGGCATAATCCTGCCCTTTATCCTGGAATAATAACAACAAAGAGAGAGAGTATTCAATATCAGTTTCAGATGTAAGTGTCAGGCCATGGCTGGTTTTTCCAGGAGCAATAGGAAATGACTGGGACTGGGTACTGGTCTGCGATATAGAAAAACCCTCATCATCCTGGTGCCTGGTAAGGCTATACTGGAGTGTGCTTGCCAGTGTGTCAGAAAAATCACTTTCAATTGTAAAAGGAACACGGGCATCTGTTCCGACTTTATAATAATATTCAGACTGACCGGATGAGATAGATATCTTATCTGCAAAGACAGAAAAACCTGAAATAAGAATACATCCGGTTAGAATGAAAAAGATAATTCTCATATTCATTGAATAATCCTCCTTTTTCCGTATCTCATCAATATTTTTCCGGATAACAGAATAAGTGCAGCAATGAAGAACCATTCTCTGATACTTGTATCCTCCATCTCGCGATTAATCTCTTTATTCAAATCTGCATAAACTTCTGAAAGGGTTCTTTCATCCACTGATTTATAGTAATGTCCATTTGTAATTGCTGCAATCTTTTGCAACATAACCTCATCCACCGTTGCATACTGAGGATTTCCAAACCAGTCATAACCCAGGACCACTGGATCGTCTGAACCCATGGCAATAGTAAATACCTGAATTCCTTTCTCCCTGGCAAAATTTGCCGCATGTTCAGGATGAATTACACCTGCATTGTTTGCACCATCAGACAGAAGAATAATTACCTTCTTTCGATTGGGTATAGATTCAGCCATGTCAATTGCAAGGGCAAGTCCATCACCAATTGCAGTTGCTCCTTCTTTTACCTGAACATCCTTCAGTTTCCTGATAACACGATCCTTATCAGGAGAGAGGTATGCTGCACTGGATGCACCTGATTCAAAAGTTATAATTCCTGCATAATCTTTTCTATCAAGTGATCTTAACAAAATTTCTGCAGACTTTTTAGATGATTCCAGTCTGTTCGGAAGGTAATCAGTTGCCTGCATACTTCCGGATACATCAAGGACCAGCACGACATTTACTCCTTCTTTTGCCTGGTCAAGTGGTATGTGAGGGTCTGCAAGTCCGATAATTATACAACCGATGGCAGCCAAGGCTAATAATAAAAGGGTTCTTGGCCGTGTTGACATGGAGCTTCCATGCATGGCACTTTTTAAAAAACCAATTTGTGAAAATACAATTGCTTCCTGTTTCTTTCGTTTTGTCTGGTAATAATAGTAATAGTACAGACAAGGAAGAATAATTAAGGCAATAAGCCATTCCGGGTTATAAAAACTGATCACAGTTCACCTCCAGGCCGGGATTTCATCAGGTATTCCAGTACAGGCAGATATTCATCACCAGTTCTAATATTTACAAAAGGTATCCTGTATTTTCTCATCATAAGAGATATTTCCTGGTTATGTCGTGCCGATTCCTGTTGATATCTCTCACGAACCATAAGGTCAGAAGTGTCGATTAGTATCTGTTCACCTGTTTCAGCATCTTCAAGTTCAATCAATCCTATATCCAAAAGTTCTTCTTCCCGTGGATCAGATACACGGATTGCAAGAAGATCATGATGTTTTTTTACCATTGAAAGTTCTTTTGAACAATTAGGAATAAAAAAATCTGATAAAAGTATTACTGTTGACATCCTTCGTATCCGCTGGACAATCATAGATAAAGCAGGACGAAGATCAGATCCTACTGTTTTCGGCGTGTGGGTGATTGCTGACTGGATCAGATGAATTGCATGATTTCTACCACTCCTGGCAGGAATGAACATTTCAACCCTGTCTGTTACCAGTATTAGACCTACCCTGTCATTGTATCGAACCGCTGACAGACTAATAGTTGCAAGAATGGAGAGGAGCATACTAAATTTTGAAGTTGTATTGCCAAATGTTCCTGATCCGGAGATATCCATAACCAGGTAAATTGTATGATCCCTTTCTTCAACAAATTCTTTAATGAATGGAATTCCATACCGGGCAGTTATCTTCCAGTCAATTGCACGAATATCATCACCTGCGATATATTCTCTTATATCAGAGAATTCAGCGCCCTGTCCCCTGAAAAGTGAGATATGAACACCGGCTTGTTGGCCGGTTACCCTTGCCCTGGTCAGGATATCAATCATTCTGACTTTCTGAATCAGCTCAGAATAACTCTCATGATCCGGCATTAAGCACCTTTTCAGGGGATAGGTACGGTTTTTATTATCTGATCTATGACTGAATCTACCACTATCTCTTCTGCCTCCGCAAGATACGATAAAAGAATCCTGTGACGGAGAACATCATGGGCCACAGCCTTAACATCATCAGGAAGAACATATCCCCTGCTCTGGAGCAGTGCATGTGCCTTGGCCCCCAGCATCAGATATATAGAGGCCCTGGGTGAAGCCCCATACCGGATATATGGCCCCAGTGGGATTTTATAATCTGAGGGGTTTCTGGTTGCATCAACCAGTGAAATGATATATTTTTTAATTTCTGAATCTGCATAAACCAATGGAACAACCTTTTGAATTTTTTTAATTTCCGATGTTGAAATAACAGGTCTTGGTTTATAACTAATCCCTTCGGTAAATCTATCCAGTATCAGCATTTCCTCTATTTTTGATGGATATCCCATCAGAACTTTGAACATGAAACGATCCATCTGGGCTTCAGGAAGAGGATATGTGCCCTCATGTTCAATTGGATTTTCAGTTGCCAGGACAAAAAAAGGATCAGGAAGGGGATAAGTTTCACCCTGGATAGTGACCTGGCGTTCCTGCATTGCTTCAAGAAGGGCTGACTGAACTTTCGGAGGAGCACGGTTTATCTCATCAGCTAAAAGAAATTGTGTAAACACAGGTCCTTTAACAGTTTTAAAAGTACATTCCTGCTGATTGTATATTTTTGTTCCGGTGATATCAGCAGGAAGAAGATCCGGGGTAAATTGTATCCGGCAAAACCCAGTGTCAATGCACTGAGCAAGAGTTTTTATCATCAGTGTTTTTGCAATACCAGGAACACCTTCCAAAAGGACATGTCCATCTGATATCAGCGCAATGATGAGCCGGTTAAGGATATTTTTTTGACCGGCTATTACCTGTTGAATCTCCTGTTCAAGAGGAATTAAAAGATCTACACATTCTTTTGCCTGATTAGTAAGTAATTGAATTTCTTCGTTCATGGGATTTTGGGCTCCTGAAGGTTAATCTGAACTCATCGTTGATGATTGTCAGGAGAGTTACGAATGCAAAGTAAAGATTGGGTTACAAAAAGATAAATATATAGTACATCTGGATAAAATGGAGAAAAGTCAGATTCCTGAATTTTTATAAATCAGAATTTGATCTGGTTAAAAAAATGCAGATTTTTTATTTTCTTTTATCTCTAAAACCCTTATAGGCAGCGCCTCATGAGGGTTTTAGAGTTAAAAGAGATGAAAATTATCATGGGATAAGATCCGTGGAATTATATGAGGGCGTCATCTCCCCGTAGGAGATTCCAAGCCTTTTTAGGATCGTCGGAGTTATATCTTTCTGATCCCCGTCCCGGATATAGCCAGGTTCATTGGTTATCATCCAAAGAGCCGTCTGGCCTGTATGATCTTTTGGACCGGTATTAAAACCATGATCAGTGGTTACATAAATCGCAGTCTTATCATAGATACCCAGATCCTGTAATGCCTTTAGTATCATTCCGGATCCCTCATCGATATTCTCAATGGCGGTCATCTGTCTTGATGATCCTGCTCCATATGCATAACCTGCATCAGCAGCATCCCTGAAATGTGCAAAGATGAAAAACCGCCCTGATGATCCAAAATGGTAAACCGCCTCTGAAGCAACTGAGCCAAGAAGCCCCGCATCACTGTTACGATCATAGTAGTAATCAACGATTTTTCCTGCATGGTAAAAAGGAAGACCCTTTACTGTCCCAAGACTTCGTTCCTGTGAGGCGATGATAGCCGTGCTAATATTATCTGATCCAAGTTCATCTTCTATTCGTTCGAAAATTGTCATTCCCGGGGGAATCTCACTATATCGCATGCTTTTAAAGACACCAGTCTGTTCTGGTGAATAGCCGGTTAAGATCTGGGCATGGCCTGCTATGGTATCAGGGTAATGATCGGTTATCGAGATATTAATAAAGCTCCCGGTCTTTAGCAATGAGCCCAGATGTGGCAGGGAATCAGACTCCAGCAAACTTTCCAGGGTATCTTTTGAGATACCATCCCAGGATAGCAGGATTATTCCGTCCGGATCAGGTAATGAAGCAGACGTAGTTCCAATAATGAAGATTAAAAATAAAACCCCGACAATTGCAGTATTTTTACCGGTAAGAGACGAATTATTTAACATTTCAGAGCAGTCCTCCATATCGCTGTCCCATTTTTAAGAAGTATGACTGATGGCAGTCTTCAGCAGACCAGAAAACAGAAGCTGGAATAACTTCTGTTGCAATGGCTTCATGGTAATGACCAGACTTATTTAACCCGGTAATGTATTGTTCTGCCTCCACTTTTTGTTCAGGAGTTGTATAAAAAATAACCGAGCGGTACTGACTGCCTGTATCTGGCCCTTGACGGTTAATTTCGGTGGGATTATGCAGGGAAAAGAAAATATCAAGAAGTTTACGATATGATATTGCTGCATCATCAAATTCCAGGGCTACTGTTTCTGCATGACCAGTAGTATCTGAACAGACATCCAGGTACGTGGGTTCATTTGTATGACCTCCCATGTAACCGGCCCTTGTGCTGATAACTCCAGGTACTCTCTGAAAACCAGCTTCTATCCCCCAGAAACACCCACCGGCAAAGAACGCTACTCCCATGTATCGATCTATGCATGAAGAATATATAGCGCCTGGGATTAGCAGAGAAAGTTATATGGTTATAATGAAATTGTTCATTATGAAAAAATCTGAATTAGTGGTTATCTGTATTGTCTTGTGATTAATGGGCATTTGTCAGTCAGGTACCGGAATGAATATAATCGCGCCAGGAGGAACCGTTTTTTTAGGTGAAGAAGGGCTTGATATTTCAGCTGCAAAGGTTTATGATGGTAGCCGAATAGGATGGTGGGCCCGTGGAAGCAGCAGGAGCAATGAACCTACTGAGATTATCAGTATTACATCGCCGAATTCATATTATATCTCTCCCCCTCTCTTTTCTGGAAAAGAAGGACTTTGGTATTTATGGCCTGAAGGAAATCAGGTTTTTCAGGTGAACAAACCACAAATTTCATTAAGAATACATGATGAAA
>JAQVIE010000105.1 GCA_028695895.1 Methanospirillum sp.
TCTTACAATTCCTATATCCAAGGAAGAGATGACTGCTGCAGTAATCGAAACCTGCAAACTGAATAAATTATCAGATGCATATATAAGACCACTTGTTACCAGGGGTGTCGGAGATCTGGGGCTTGATCCACGTAAATGCCATAAGGCTACTGTTGTTATCATGGCAGTGGAATGGGGCGCTATGTACGGTGATCTTTATGAAAAGGGTCTTAAGGCTGTGACTGTATCGGTCAGGAGAAACCCTGCCGAAGCACTCCCCCCAAATGTAAAGAGCCTGAATTACTTAAATAACATCCTTGCCAAGATTGAAGCTAACTATAAAGGCGGAGATGAGGCTATCTTCTTTGATACAAACGGATATGTTTCTGAAGGGTCTGGAGACAACATCTTTGTCATTAAAAATGGTGTGATTATCACCCCGCCAACCTTGAACAACCTGAGGGGCATCACAAGGATGGTTGCAATTGAGATTGCAACTTCCCTGGGCATTACTCTGCAGGAGCGGAACATGGGATATTTCGATCTTTATAGTGCAGATGAGGTTTTTGTAACTGGAACAGCTGCGGAAGTGGCACCGATTACCTGGATTGATGGCCGGACGATCGGAACAGGAAAGCCAGGTCCCATAACGCGTCAGTGCATGGAAAAGTTCAAAGTAGTGGTTCAAAAAGAAGGAACACCTATCGTATAGATGAAACAACCAATATATTTTTAAGTATAGACGTAGACATTTGGAGGCACACGCTGATATAGTGTAGTCCGGCCAATCATGTCGGCCTTTCACGCCGACGACTGGGGTTCGAATCCCCATATCAGCATATTTTCAAAAAATATTTGATTATTTTTTATAATATTTTATAATAACATTTTCTAATGGATAAAATATAGTTAAAATAATACTATTATGTCAGAACCTCCATTATCAATAAATCTCTTTTTTATTCTAATCAATAATATCATTCATACAAGAATACGTTGTTTAACCATCTGACATCAATAGTATTCCTTAATGATATTTAAAAAAGAAACTAAATTATGGAATCTACCATAATTGAGGCACTTGAAAAAATATTCGAAAAACAAAAAAAAGATTATTTACCATTTTCTCAATTAAAAAAATTCTTACCTGCATCTGTAATAACTTACCTTTCAATAAACATCAAAAAAATTTCTCAAAAGGATCTTGAGTTACATATCAGTCCACATCTTCCACCTGAATACAGCTTTTGCAAAAAAAGAAATACCAGGTACCTTCTTCGAAGATCGGTTAAGGACATTGTAAAAAACTATCTGAAAGCTAATCCAGATCTCACCCTGAATCAGGTTTTTTCAAGACTCCCATTCCAAAGACATGAGATAGCAGAAATGGTAAACACTCTTGTTGAAGAAGGAGACGCAGTAATAATCGCCATCCCGCAAACGAACTCTTTTGGTATGAACGTTAAAGTAAAAGAAAAGGGATCTTACTCAGTTGAAGAGTTCAGGAAAGGATTTCAAATAACCAGTAATGGAAAGTCATATGTAAAAATATATGAACTTCGTCGTTTTCTCTCCTGGCCAACAAACGAATTCGACTCCTGTCTCCAGTCTTTGTGGGATGAGGGAATCATAGAGTTGCAAGTAAGTGATCCATCTCTCCTTACACAGGAACAGCAAAGGGATTCCTACAAGGATAAATCCAATACACTAAGAATTCTTCTTTTATGGAGGGAAGAATGAATTTGATGTGTAAGATATTATTAGAGAATAATCCGTTTTATTCAAGTTCTCACCCCGACCCATGGGTAAAGGAATTTGCAAATATAAGCTCAATTAACGGAGAAGTCTTTAATCCAATAATAAATATAATTGAACAGAGTAGAAAAAAACCGACTGAACCTGTTGGAATTCTTGTAAAAGGGGAATCAGGGTCAGGAAAGACACACATGATCGCAAGGATTCGTGAACATTGCGAAAAAACTTCTTTTGAAACAAAATTTGCAACAATAAAACCAATAATTGACTACCATACGCCATTGCAAAGAATATTAAAAGGAATAATTACGAATCTTGCCCACCCTATTGCAGGTTTACGTAAGAAGACACAGATACATGGAATGGTCTTTTCTATCATCTGTGATTTTTATAAACACCAGCCTGGTACCCAGTCAATAATCCAGAATATGGAGATGAATGATAGTAAATTTTTCTCAATCCTGTGTCAGAATCAACAAAAAATGGATGTTTTTTTCAGAAACTTACATTGTTGGATACTTCAGGAAGTACCAGGATTAAATTCACGATTTATTAAGCTGCTTTTATCATTTTGTAATCCGGATTTACAACAAATAGCTTATATGCGGTTAATAGGAGAGATTAGCGATTCTGAAGAAGCTGATCTGCTTCATGTTCCATTTCAGGAATATTCAGACCCTGCCATGGAAGACGAGGCAAGGGATTTTTTAATCTCTCTTGGCCTTATTCTTTCACGGTATAATCAGAACCTTATCGTCTGCTTTGATCAACTTGAGAGCATGTCAAACCAGGATTTGATTAAGGCATTCGGACAGGTAATTTTTACTATTGTTAATGATTGTAATGCAATAATTCCCCTAACTTTCACAAGGACTTTGTTCTGGGATAATGTCCTTTATCCTTCCCTTGATCCTTCTGTTGAAGGAAAACTTGCCATGACACAATGGAACCTTCGCGGGTGTAATGACAGGGAGATAGATGATATTATTAAAACACGTATTATGGAAATATTGCCTGAAAATTGGAATGAGCCTTATTCATGGCTGTTATCAGAAGTTAAAAAGGTAATTCATAAAAATCCTTCTCCACGTGAAGTTATCAGATGTGCAAATACGATAATCCACAACTGTGATGCATCACCAACTTTAACCCCTGCATTATCTCCGGATGAAGTAATTCATGCTGCATTTACAAATGAACGGGAACAGATAGTATCAGACATGGACTCCTGGCCTCCGGATCACTATGAGCTTACCGATGCATCCATTTCATATCTTCAGGCACGGGGATACCAGGTAAAACACATTAAATCCGGGCAAAAATCAATTTTAAAAATATCTATGGCTGGAAAGAAATGCTGCATAATTGTAAATACCAACCGAAATCACAGTTCCGTTGGATCAGGGTTTTTAAAAGGAACAAGATTTTTAAATGACAATCCAGGAACAACCTGCATCTACCTGACTGACCCACGATGCATCTTAACAAAATCAAGCTGGAAACATACGAACCAGTTAAAGGATGAATTTATTACTGCCGGTGGAATGATTTTTCAACCTTCTATTAGCGAAATAGCCAGATATTATGCATTATATTCCCTATCATGCAAAATAACTGAACAGGATATTCTTATAGACACCAAAACAGGGATAAGACCTGTTAACAAAGATGAATTATCCTCTTATATCAAAAATAAAACAAAATTCATTTCATTATTTCAGAAATTTACAAATTTACCAGAAACTACAGAAAAAGTATCTTTTTTTCAGGATGAACATGTACATAAAGCAATGTATCAGATTCTCTCCCAGAAATCGATGCATATCATGGCTGCAGGAACATTATCACAAGAGATCTCCAGAAAAGGCATAAACATCACGCAGGATGAACTACTTGCCTGGTGTGGAAAACACGTTGATTCATACAGAATTCTTCAATCACAGCATGGTTCAATGATCATACTTCGTGGAAAAGTACACCCATGATCAAAATAAACGTATCAGAGCTCCACTTATGTCAGCACTGTCCACGTCTTTTTGCATATTCCAGGATCAAGAAGAAGAAAACTGCATTTATCGGTCATAAAGGAACAGGAAACCTTCCAGGGACTCTGTTTCATTCTTTTACCCATATTATCCAGAATGATTTTTCATTAAATGGACCGGGTAAAGAAAGAATGATTGCATTGATGAAAAAAGATCCTGTTAGATTTTCTACTTACTTTCATGAACTAATAAAAGAAGAATATCTCATACCATTTTTATCTGAACATGGAATGAATCTTAATTTTGATAAAATTGAAGCGTTTTCATCTGCATGTGAGAGATGGATTAAGTATCTGAGTGATTTTATTTCTCCTCATATAAGCAGAAACGATGAACCGGGTCTTTTACTTGATAAGATTTTTCATTCTTCTGAATATATCATGATATCCAAACACTCACTATTAGACGGCGAGGTTATTCAGGTATCAGGAAAACCTGATGCACTTCTTTTTGATCCAAAAACTAATGAACCGGTTGTCCTTGAATATAAAGGAAGAAAAGAATCAGATCCCATGCAGGATCTTGCCCAGACTTCACTTTATGCCTGGCTTGTTTCTAAATCCATTGGCCTTACTCCACGAGTAGATATTCTTTATCTGGAAGAAGAGGAACCCCTTGTCAGGTATTCTCTAACAGAAATCCAAGATATTATTAAAAACCATCCTTCTCTTTTTAAGATAGCCAGGGATGTAACCAAAGAGATAAAACCAATTCCGAGATGCACTAATCACATGCTTTGTCAGATCTGTCCTTTTTTTGAGAGTTGTGAACAGGATTTTGGTGAAAATATTCCCAAATCCTTATCATTGCAGGAACCTTCACATGTTACTATCAAAAAACCAGATGATATCACATCAAGTCCTGATGAACTTCTCTCTCTTCTCATTGAAAAACTTAGATTCCTTTCAATTCCGGTAATTCCAGCAGGATATACAATTGGCCCGAGATTCATCAGGCTGAAGATCATTCCAGATATAAAGAAAAAGGTAACTTATGCAAAAATTGTAAATCGGGCGGTTGATATTCAGCTGGGACTTGCCCTTGAGATTCCACCTTTAATACAGGCGCAGGGAGGTTATATCAGTTGTGATGTTCAGCGAAAGGACTGGGAACCTTTTGATGTCAGTTCACTTGTAAAGGAAGGAAATGTTCCTAAAAAACATGCATGTCCATTTCCTTTAGGCAGGAAGATTGATGGATCCATTTTTATGGGAGACCTTGCTGACCCAATCATGACCAGTTGTCTTATCGGTGGAACATCCGGGTCAGGTAAAAGTGAACTAATACGTTCGATGGTTCTGGGAATTACCATGAACAATCCTGGGATGAAATTATTATTTACCCTTATCGATCCAAAAAGAGTAACTTTTACAGACTTTGGTTCTTTTCCACTCCTTTCACAACCAGTTATCACGGATTCAGGCCAGGCCATGAGTGCCCTTGCTATGCATGTTGAAGAAATGGAAGAAAGATATCGAAGACTTGAACTGGCAGGTTATTCAAATATTTCTGATTATAATGCCATTAAGACTGATAAAATCGTTCGAAATATTATTGTAATTGATGAGTATGCAGATCTTATCATGAATAAAGCAACAAAAGAAGATGTGGAGAATGCCATCCAGAAAATCGGACAGAAAGGAAGGGCTGCAGGACTTCACCT
>JAQVIE010000106.1 GCA_028695895.1 Methanospirillum sp.
GGTGCACCGGTTTTCATTTACCTTATTATCAGGGGGTATAAGAGATGATACTAAATGTACAGGAACTCGGGTTTTTTTATAGAAACCACTCAGTTCTGCAAAAAATTGCATTTGAAGTTAATCATAGTGAAATTGTTGCAATACTTGGACCAAACGGAGTTGGAAAAACCACCCTGCTCAAGTGCCTTAACAAAATTCTGACCGCCAGACGTGGTCGGATCTTCCTTGACGGTGCAGAGATTGCAAGCCTTGACACACTTGAGATTGCAAGAAGGGCCGGTTATGTTCCGCAACGTGTTGAAACAGGTCGACTGACTGCATTTGACGCAGTCCTGCTTGGAAGGCGGCCACATATCGGCTGGGATATTTCTGAACGCGATCTTCGCATTGTAGATGCCATTTTTTCCAGGCTTTCAATGGACCATCTCCGGTTATCATATATTGATGAGATGAGCGGAGGTGAATTGCAGAAGATTGCAATCGCACGTGCACTGGTCCAGGAACCCAGGATATTGCTTCTTGATGAACCAACCAGCAGCCTTGACCTGAAAAATCAGGTGGAAATTCTCTCAACCATAGTGGGTATTGTAAGGGAGCATGGAATTGCTGCGGTTATGACGATGCATGATTTAAATCAGGCATTCAGATTTGCTGACCGATTCATATTCCTTAAAGATGGAAATATCCATTTCCATGGTGATTTTGATGCTGTAACATCTGATATCATAGAGGAGGTGTACGGGCTTCCGGTTATTATGGGAATGGTTGGAGGAGTCAGGTGCATTGTTCCTGGTCTTTGTCCTTGTGAAGCATCCTGATAGCTTTGGAACATCTCTTTTTCTGAATTATTGAGGTATATCATGAACTGGGCAGAAGTATGGACCAGACAGTATGAGGCAAGCAGCCGGCTTAGACAAACTGGTGACTGTGCATCAACCTGGGATTCAAAAGAACGGGCTTTGGAATTTTTGAATATGTCCAGGGAAAACCCGGAGAGAATTGAATTAGTATTAGCCCGGCTTCCTATAACAAGAACAAGCCGGATTCTCGATATTGGTGCCGGTCCTGGAACCCTTGCAATTCCTTTTGCAGAACGTGCAGGATTTGTTACAGCGGTTGAACCTTCCCCTGGTATGGCAGAAGTAATGAAGGAACAGGCCAGGAAGGCGAACCTTTCAAATCTGACTATATTGCAGAAACGATGGGAGGATGTAGAACCAGAGACTGATTTAACAGAAAAATATGATATAATCATTGCATCTTATTCTCTTGGAATGCCGGATATTAGTACAGCAATTGATAAAATGCAGATGGTTTCTAACGGGCAGATATGGCTCTTCTGGTTTGCCGGAACAACATCATGGGAGCAGTATCTGAAATGAAAAAGCAGATTGGATGCTCAGATGAACATGATACTCTTATCAGATCATATCTGGCAGACAGATTGATCCATGATGAGGATTCGTTTATTGAAAACGGAAAAACCATCAGGGTATGTATATGGTGGGATTCTAACCAGTTTCCAAAAGTATGACTTTGCTGAATATACTGAATGAAATAATTCTATGAAAAATTTTGGTGAAAATTATGAAGATGGTAGTTTGTGGTAAAGGAGGGAGCGGTAAAAGTACAGTTACTGCTCTTTTAGCACAGGAATGGTCTTCAAACGGTAGGGATGTCATGATTGTTGACACCGATGAATCAAACATCGGCCTTCACAGGTTCCTTGGTGTTAATCCCCCGACTGATCTTATGGACCAGATGGGAGGAAAGCAGGAGGTGATGGAGAAGATGATGTCAGCAATGAAAAATCCTGATGGATTTGATGATCTGAAACTGTTTGATAAAGAATGGAACATCGCTGATATCCCATCTGCCTGTGTGTCAGAAAATCAGAATGTAAAACTGGTGTCAGTAGGGAAAGTTCATCATGCCGGAGAAGGTTGTGCCTGTCCAATGGGCTTTATTGCAAAACAGTTTTTGAAAAATCTGAAACTTAAAGCCAATGAAGTTGTCATCGTCGATACCGAAGCAGGACTGGAGCACTTTGGCCGTGGTGTCGAAGAAGGTGTGGATGCAGTACTGATGGTCCTTGATCCTTCGTATGAATCGGTTTTGCTTGCAAAGAAGGTATCTGATATGATAAAACCATTAAACCTTCCGATGTATTATGTTTTGAACAAGGTAACACCGGAGATCAGTCAGACGATGAAAGAAAATTTACCGAATCAAAAAATTATCGGCGAAATTCCACAAGATCCAGACCTTCTTACCGCAGGCCTTTCAGGCAACCATATATCAGACTCTTCTCAAGGTGTAAAGCAGGCAATCAGGGATATTGTAATGAAAACAAAAAATTCCTGATAATTTAAAAAAGTCCTTTTAATTACCTTTGTTGCGGTTATTTAACCAAATAATCCAACATTGCTGTAGTAATCCCCGACATTCAGGATAATTAAGAGTCAACTGATAAGGATTATTTGCCAGGCACCTTTCAAAATATTTATTGTTCATATTTTTTTTATTTCTGGCAATTACCCTTGAATTCAGATTTTCCCTTTTTTATCCGTTTCACACGTTCATGCAGGGTCATTCCAATGAATAAAAAAAATAGTTTATCAGGTTTTAAGTCCCAGGGTCTTTTTCATCTCTTCCATGTCTATCCCGGTCTTTAATCTTCCGCCATACAGCAGTTTTATCGCTTCTTTATCAAGAACAGACAACTCAGTATTCCTGGTTTCTCCTACCTGGTAGAAGAAACTGTCTTTTTCTGAGTAGGTTGTTCCATGCATACCCATGCTATAAAGTGTGCCATAAAGCATGTAGTACTGTCTCTCTTCAGAAGATAACGAATCAAGCAGGAATAAATGATCATTCCCGATTATTCCAATTAATTTTCCATCTGAATCCTTAATAAGGCGTTCATCACTCTTCCTATTGTCTTTGAATTCATCAAGCATCTTCTGAGGAATTATCTTGATATTATAGTAGTGGTATGGAATATTCGCATAATTTGTCTTAAGGAAACCAAGGGCCAGTTCTTCGTCCTCAAATTGAGTTGTATCGGACAATGTGTTGAGTTGTGATGCAAGTTCAAGAAGGAATATTTTATCGTCATTGGTGTAAAATGCATCAAGCCAGAACTGGTAGTCTTTATTTGACTTGAATAAATTCAGCTTGGCATTATCATTTCCAAAGGTAATATCAACAAGATGCTCTGCCACATCAGTTTTATCAAAAGTTTTTCCTGTTCTTTCAGTATCTTTCTGAAGATTTACAAGATCTCCCCTTATGTAGAGTTTTCGTGGTGATACAATACCTATCAGATCTCCATTTTCATTATGCACAGGGTATTCATCAGAATGAATCTCCTTTATCAGGTTTTCAAGATCAGAAGGTGCCACTATCCTGATATTATAATAATACCGGTCATCATCACGTGATAAATCTGATAATCTCTCTTTATCTTCTTTCAATGCATCAGAAGACCGGGAAGCAGGAGTTTTGGCGGTAGATAATTCTTCCCCAGATCCTCCGGTTTTTTTCTCTGTTGCAATACCACCAGAATTCTCTTCACCAGGTGCCGACGGTGATGTGCATCCGGCAGATAAAAGGAAGAGAATAAAAATAATTATACTGACAATTTTCATCCAGTTCATAAGATTTTCACCAATTGGTTGTTTTCAAAGGTTTTCAATAACCCAATCATAGTTAAACAACATATTCCACTGTGGAGAAAAATTTCTCCTGAGTTTTACGAAACATACCATCACATTTTTTCAATATATTTTTGTCAATTCTTCAATTTCAAATCCAGGGCCTTTCTAATTCCTTCCACATCTATCCCAGACTGCAGTCTTCCTCCGTACATCAGGCTAATGGCTTCTTTATCCAGTTCTGACAGGTGAACCAGGTGGTTATTCTCAGGATTAAAAAAACTATCAGGTAGTAAACTTTCACCATGAAATCCCATGCTGAATAATAAACCTCTGATAAGGAAATGTTTTCTTTCGTCTTTTTGAAGATCGTTATGGAGGTACAGATGATCTTTTCTGACAAGAGCAACCACCTGCCCTTTCTCATCTTTTAACACCTGTTCATTGGAAATGTCACGATCATCCAGTTTTTTCTTGAGATACCCCTTTTCAACAATGCTTATCCTGTAATGTGTATAGGGATTTGGATAATAATTTGGCAGATATGAAGGAAAAGCTATCTTTTCATCCTCAAACCGGGTGGTCTGTGAGAGATCATTTAAAAGTTTACTGTATTCATAAAGAATATCTCTGTCTTCCTGGTTGTACATTGTATCCAGCCAGATAAGATAATCTGGTGATTTTACAAATAGATCTATTTTTGCATTATCACGACCGAATGCAATATCAATCAGGTGATTTCCTATCTTTTCTTTTGAATTCTCATGACTTATCTCACGCAATGGAAATTCTTCCTCATTGAGATCTCCACGAAGATACAGGATACCCGGTGCCAAAAACCCAATATACAGCCCTCGTTCAACCCTGAGTGGAGTTCCGTGTGAACCATAGTTATTTCTTACATTTTCCAGTAATTCAGGCGAAACAATACGAACTTCAAACCCGGATTTTATCTCTGAAAAGTCAGCCGAAACAGTTGTGTGATAATTTTCCGGCTGATTATCAGCAATTACTCCGGGTATGATAAAAAAACCGATGAAGAAAAACAGTAATAGTGAGATTAAATTTTGATTCATACTATTCCCTTAAATTTCCCCTAATGTAATAATACTGCAATGAAATGCAAAATATATTTTTGGTAAATATCCGTTATTTGTTCTCTGGTTATATAAGATTACATTATACATGGAAATGAAGATTTATCAAATATGAAACCATAGCATACACTAAGTATACTCTTACATATTAATACATTTTTAATTATTGGTATGAAGAGAGATATTTCCTTCATATGGACCTGAAGATACAAATCTGATAGTAGAAAACAATGAAAGTAGATCAAAAAGTTAATACTAATTTCAATCCCCTGGTGGAAAAAATAAACGAAAAATGCGGTAACCGGGGATCGAACCCGGGCTAAGGGCTTGGGAAGCCCCTGTCCTGCCGCTAGACTATTACCGCAGATGTAATTATGTATTATTGATTATCCCAGATAAATGTTACAATTCATCCCGGGTAATCACTTATCTCTCCTGAGCTTTTGGATTTCATGGAGAAATTCCCGCTGATTGGCCAGCTGGAGATCTGCCTGGATTCCAAACATGATGATCTGGATACCAACAATGATTAATGTCACCGAAAGTATCGTGAGCGGAATATGGTCAATATTTTTGAGCCAGTCAATCACGATATAAATTCCGATAATTCCTCCGGATAACAAGAAAATCAGCCCGATTATTCCAAAGTAAAACATCGGATTATTCATCTTTGCCAACCGG
>JAQVIE010000107.1 GCA_028695895.1 Methanospirillum sp.
AGTTCAAATCCCCAATAATTATGCATTTCAGTTGCAATAGATCGTGATACCAATTTATTACATTGAAAGCTTGCCCGATATATCGATTTCTAGGAGAATTAATGTCGTTTTTAGTCCAAAAAGCAATAACTAAAAAATCGTTATATAAAAAGGGAAGATAATATTTCGATTTATTATCTCTCAATTCAATTTCGACTAATGGATTTAATGAAAATATACCAAGACCTTTGTTATCATTATCCCCTATCCAAAGGTGATGGGGATATTGTGAGTTATATTTGAGCCCGGGTTTCTCACATTCCTGAATGATTGTTATTTCAGGATTTAATCTGCTTTTTAATTGATCCTCTTTTTTTCTATAAGCTCCATTTCAATTCCAGGTTACAATTCTCATACTTTCACAACAAATTCCTTGAATATGGGGATATAGTCGTCTGCATTATTTGGGACGTCTACAAAATTACGTAGAATAATATTCCTTTTAACTAATCACTATTAGATCCTAATTGTTTCTTATATCTTTTCTTACTAAAACTGAAAAAATCTCAATTAAATATCACTTAAAAAATTGAGATTATTTTCTTTTATTACGATAAACAGGAGTGTATTTCTGATCTTTTTGTAGAATGTCTGTCATATTATACTAAACAGCATAATTAATTTTGCATAACGATTAATGACATTCGTCAGATCTTTAAATCTCATATTTTCCAGATTTAACTTTCTGAATTAGTTTATTTAAAAAGAACCTGTTTTACAGGATCATCTTTTGAGTTTATTGGTCAAGGTTTTTTTTGTTAAAATGCTAATTTCTGAAATAATCGTTGACATTGACGAACGCTTAACTGAATTCCAAAATAGATTGAAATGTGATGGTTCAACAATTTCCCATCCCGAAGATTCTGATTACATCCCAAACATTTAGGATCAATTCTTTCTTTGTGACACACTGCACATATAATATAATTTTATGAGATATACATGTAAGTTTTTATAAAATGCATAATTATAATATCCTTATTTTTTATATAGGGCTGGAATAGGAATTTAATTCTCAAAATAGAATTAACAATTTATAAAAATAGGTTATTCACTATCCTTTTCATTATTTTCTGGATCTAATAATATTACGGCAGTCTTTTTGCCAATCCACTTTGTAGGCACATAAATACGTCCCGAATTAGCTCCTTTCTTGACAGATTTCTCAATGTAATTATATCCTGAAATTTCATATTTTTTAATGGCCATCTACTATTGAACTTTTCTATTGCAATTTAAAGTCTGATCTGTAAAAAAACCATCCACACCTCCTTTTTGTAGTGATAAAAGCTCTACAAATTAAACATAAACGCACAAGAATAGTGTAATTTTACCATAATGCATCAAGTTAAATTACCTTAAATAAACCATAACTATTCAGCTATATCCAAGGTGAAAACAAATCACATTAATCTTAGTTTGTTAATCAGCAACCAATTAATTGAAATTCTTATTTTTTGGGCATTTTGACTGTTCAAGATCAAATGGGAAGACTGTTCACTTTGGCTGTTGTATACACTCGTAGAAAAAAATATCATTTTGATTATATTAATAAAAAAATAACTGAATAGAGAAGAACATCAATCGTTAACATTAGATAATGCATCAAATATGGGTTTGACTTTCTCCAATTGTGTAATGGTTTTTTTGGCTTTTATTAAATCCTGATCTAATTTTTTTGATTTAGTCTCTAATTCCTGTTTTGATTTTTTATATTCTTTTTCAAGAATGTTTGATTTTGCAAATTCATCTGACAATTTTATAATATTTCTTGAAATCTCACTTTTTTCAAAACTGACACGCTTTACTATTGACTCTGATTCAAAGAATATTTTTTCAAACTCATCTTGATATTTACGAACTTGTTCAAGTAAATGTCCTCGCTTTTTTTCATATTCCTCATTCAATGAGTTATATGTCTCTATTTCGATATCTCCATCTTTATAACGAATATTTAATTGATTCAAATAATGCTGAGTTTCTTCAAACTCCTTTTGAATTTTCAGAGTTTTATTTACTAAACTGATGTTCCCACTTGATGAATTATTTTGCCTAAAAGCTTTGTCTAATTCTTTTCCAATATCATCAAAAAAACCCATAATAATGCCTCAAGGGACAAATAAGTTAAATCACCGGTTTAAAACGATGATTTTAAATTATCCAATGTCCCATGATCTATTTGTATCTCTAATATATCTATTATGTGGATACAGAGTTATAGATATAGGTAAGACGGTGAAAAAAATGGATGAAAAAAGCCCTATTTTAGCTGGAATTTTAAGTTTGTTCATTCCGGGTTTAGGACAGATTTATAATGGTCAGGTTGGTAAAGGATTTTTATGTATTGTGCTCGCAGTTATACTATTCATTTTAATATTTCTCTTAATTGGGTTATTTTTATATCCAATTTGGATTATTTTGTGTGCATATGACGCTTATAAGACAGCACAGATTATTAATGAAGGTGATGAACCTCCGTTCATCCCATTCTAATTTTGCATGAAAAACCTGGATGTGTTTGGGGTATCCAACCCCCTTCATAATCCTGGATCAGGAACTTTTAGCCTTTAAGAAGCCTCCGTAAACAATTTAATTGCCTCTTCGATGGTAAATGTCACTGGGATTTAACAGTTGGTACCCATATGTCATCAGTTAAGGTAAGGTGTTACACGAACTAAATTCTCAAAATAGGTTCTATTGCACTTATAGGAAGCACAACTCAGTGTTTGAAAAACTATTACTTACACTTCAGGCTATCCTTTTGAGAACACAGGCAAAAAAATCTTTTATCCATCAAAAATTCGCTAAAACAGCTCGAAAGCCTAAGATATCTCTGATAAAAAAAGCGGTTTTTCCTTCTTATGGCTTAGATGTACAGTGTTGCAGGGTATTTATTGGACAGGTAAGAATGGACTCTGACGATGGTATTGTCCTTGATCAGGACATCTTTAAATGTTCGTAAATATTTTTTTAACTCCGCATTTACACCGCTCTTTTGCCTTGATATGTAATTCTCCAAACATTTATCAACAAATGCAAGGGCCTCATTATTGAACCGTTCATATAACTGCTGCAAACTACTTTTCTCTCTTTATCGACAAAAGAATTGTACATTCTATGAAATTTATTGATTTATGGCTCTTCTTTTGAGTAAAAACCAAAAATTAACATTAATAGAAACGTGCGCAGGTTTTTTATTTTACCAACTCAAGAGAAAAAGGATATACTTTTTTTCATCTATCCAGGGGTCTGTTGAAATTATGGGAATTTGTTTATCTCACTTGTTATCTCAATAAACTCCGTTCAATTGAAAGGGAATAAGAAACCAAAATGTGAACGATTTCTCATTCTGCTCCCCATAGGAATACATATGGCCTTACGGAGATAATACAAACTCATGACAGTCACGGTTTCTCTGAGCGATGAAACATATCAGAAGATTGTCCTTCTGAAAAATCGACCGGATGAATCTGACGAAGAGATCATCAATGCAATCCTTGATGGTCAGATAGATCCGGAGCCCATCAGCCACGAGACCTTAAACCGAGTGGAACAGGCACGAAAGGATTACAAAGAAGGAAAATGTCAGACGCTCGCAGAAGTAATGACAGAACTTGAAGACTCTTTTGAGTAGGTTCACTGTCACATTATCTTTCCCGGAGCTAAGCCACGACCTGGCAAAAATTCCTACACCTGCACGAAGATCACTTGAATCAGCCCTTACAGAACTGGAGCAGATTTACAATTCCAGGGAAAAACCGGGACCCCTGAAAGGGAAGGGAAAAGGACTATACTCAATCCGGACCGGTGAATACAGGGCAATTATTGAGATCATAGATGATGAGCTCGTTCTTCTGGTCGTCGAAGCAGGCCACCGAAAAACAATATACCGAAAATATCAAAGTTAACACAGGTGTGATCCTTTCTTTTTTCCAGTAATACATACCTGCAATCAGATGTGGAGTAATATTTATCTTTTTTTTCACGATTCCACCTCTCTCACCCAAACTCACGAAAATCAGTAAAGGAATTACAAACAGATCACCTTCTCACAATAGTTTCCCATTCTTCAACTTGAGTTGGTAAAATAAAAAACCGGCGTACGTTTTTCAACTCGAAATAGATCTATTTCGTATCCAGAATATGATGAACGACAATGGTTGAATAGGAAATGCTACCAAAACCCTATCCCAGAGTGGGAAAAAAATTCAAACTGTACCAAAATATTGTATTGATCGATACCTTACGGTACACAATGTAGATATTGTAGTTAACGAGGCCTATGGTGAACATAAATTCGTAGATGAATCTGAAATAGTTGCTTATCTCATACAATTGTATCAGAAATTAATATAAGGTGATAAATTTTGGAGCACTGAATAGTAACAAATTTTCCAAAAATTAGTCAGGCAACACCATATATTAAATTAAGATCAATAGATCCCCAATAATGTTCGGGAAATGGTGAGATGTAATATGTCTGATTCTGTCTTAAAAAGGCAAATTATTGCCGATAGTGAAGGTAATCCTATTGGTGTAATTTTGCCTATGAATGAATATCTTATGATTGAAAAAAATCTGCCAAAAATTGGACCACACTTCGATGTTAACGAAAAGCTGAAAAGACTAAATAGTGCAGTTATGGATCCTCTGTTCATGACCGATCTTGAAGAATCTATGGTTTCTTTTACATCGGCTGATGATGAATGGTGGGAGCACGAGTCCTGATGTATCAGTGGCACATTTTTGTAGCACAATTAAGTCCGGTATATGGGTCTGAACAATCTGGTCAAAGGCCTGTCCTCGTGATAAGTCGTGAGCAGATCAATCAGATTCTTCCCGTAGTAAATATCATTCCCCTCACTTCACGAAAGTCATCGGAACGGATTATCTATCCAAATGAAGTATTTCTACCAAAAGAATCTGCAAATTTATCCGTCGATTCGATCGCCCTGTGTTATCAGATACGGACTTTAGATAAAAAGAGACTTACGAAAGAAATTGGATGTATTCATGATGAGAACTTAATCCAACAAATTCACGATGCAATCAGGTTCCAATTGGAATTATGATTCAAATTCTGCCTACATCCCCCAAATAACTACAGGAACCCTGTTCCTCTCCTCATTCACTTCAAATTCTCTCTCCTCACAAAATATTTTCTCATCCCATGACACCTCTGGTCTCCGGTCAAAAACAATAATATGAGCCTCATCAGCCAGAATCTAAAAAAGAATTAATTAAGATCTGATTAAAAATCAGTCATGATTCTGAACTGATCTATCTCTTCCTTGTCAAGCTGCTCAAGGAACTCCTCGGCAGCATGCCTGACATCCTTACTTGCAGTAATAGCCCTGCCGACAACAAGGATATCTGCTCCTGTTTTAAGT
>JAQVIE010000108.1 GCA_028695895.1 Methanospirillum sp.
CACCGGGGTGATAGTTACTGATAAAGCCGGCCGGATTCTTTATTCAAATCCTTACGCGGTAAAAGTTCTTGACAGGAAGGCTAAATCCCAAAATGGATCAATGCTTCAGGATTATGCCGATAATGACTCTGATCTGAATGGATTTATTGAAAAGTGCCTTCAAAGCGATCAATCTGACATGACCAGAGAGATGGTCCTGAAAAGAACTGACGGGTTTCCGATTCCTGTTTTGCTAACTGGTTATCTTTACAAGGGAGAAGATCTCATCCTTACCCTCACTGATCTCTCCGAGGAGAAATGGCTTGCCCATGAGCTTGCAACCGGGCGGATTGTGATGACTACTCTCATTGATGCAATACCTGAAGGAATTTTTCTTTCAGATAACCTGGGAACCATTATTGAGATAAATAAATCCTGCAGGGAACTGACCGGATGGAATGAAGGAACTGATCTCTCCGGAGTGGCTACAGGAATCTTGCCAATGGAGGCATTCGTGAGGATATGTGAGGCATTACATCTGGCAATTTTTGAAAAACAATCAGTTACCGTGCAACTTGAAGCTGTATCAGATGAGAACAGGAGGCATTACGAGGTGTCACTTACGCCGGTTTATGACAGTTCGAACTCAGTTAACCGTGTTGCCGGCGTCATTCATGATATAACCAGCCGTGAAAACTACCTGAAACAGATAAGAGCACGCGAAGAATATCTCAGGATGGTTCTGGATGGCCTTCCTTTTGCAACTATTGTAATAAATCCGGATCATAAGGTTCTCTCTGTTAACCGGGCACTTTCCATGCTTTTTGAAAGAGAGGTGAATGATCTAATCGGGACAACAAGGCATGGTCATCTTCTTTACCCTGCAGGTGAACGTCCGATGCTCTCTGATCTTATGATTGCAGAGGAAGTTGATGTCCTGCTTGATGAATGGTATGAAGATCTTTACTTATCTTCTCCTACTGTTCCAGGTGCTTATGAGGTCATCGATTTTTTCCCACATATTGGGGAAGCAGGTAAATGGATTAAATGCACGTCAGCCAGGCTGGTTGATGAAAAGGGTATTACTATCGGTGCAATAGAAACATTTGAAGACTTCACAGACTTAAAAGCAGCAGAAGATGCCATCCGGATTAGCGAGGAGAGGTTTAAGATAGCATCCCAGATTGCTACTGATTTAATCTTTGAATATGACCAGGATTCAGACCAGATTTTGTGGTTTGGTGATATTGAGAAATGGCTTGGCCTTGAATCCTCTGGACGTGTTAATTCTCTGACAGGCTGGACCAATCTTATCCATGAAGAAGATGTTGGAAAGGTAAAAGGTGCCTTTATTCACCATGTTCTAACTGGCGATCCTATCACTGAAGAGCTGCGGATTAAGCACCGGAGTGGTTTATACCAGACATGGGTGATAAAAGCAGTGGCACTTTACAATGCCAGTTTCCGTCAGATTAAGACTGTTGGTATCGTGTCAGATGTCAGTGAGATTCGGGCAAATGAGGAAGCTAAGAAAAAGGCCTTGATTACCATTGAAAAATACATTGAACAGTTTGCAATCCTAAATGATCATATCAGAAATCCCCTGCAGGTAATCGCCGGGTACAATGATCTGCAGGAAGGAGAATATGCCGGGGAAATAGCAAACCAGATAGCCCAGGTCAACAGGATAGTCGATCAACTGGACAAGGGATGGATTGAATCAGAGAGTATCAGAGTTTTTCTCAGACGTCACTATGGAATAACCATAAAAGATTCCCAGAAATAGCCTTGGGTTTTTATGGGAATTCCAGGGTCAGAGTGACCGGGCAGTGATCTGATCCCAGTATGTCACTCCTTATCCCAGCCCCTGTAATAAATGGTTTTATTGCATTATTGACAAAGAAATAATCTATTCTCCAACCAACATTTCGTGATCGTGCCCTGGTCTTATAATCCCACCAGCTGTACCTGTCTTTTTCATCTGAGAACAGCCTGAAGCTGTCATGAAACCCTGCAGCGATGACTTTATCAATCCATTCCCGCTCTATCGGCAAAAAACCAGATATCTTCTCATTTTCTTTTGGTCTTGCAAGGTCTATGGGTTTATGAGCTGTATTCACGTCACCGCAGAAGATGATTTTCTCCCCTGCGGCATCCAGGACTCTGATCTTTTCAAGGAATGCATCATAAAACCTGAGTTTGAATGCCAGCCTCTCTTCTGATGCACCTCCATTAGGAAAATACACATTTATCAGGATAAACTCAGGAAACTTAACGGTTATGATCCTTCCTTCGATATCAAACTCCGGGCCGAGTCCTCCTGTTTCAACAGATTCAGGCTCTGTTTTGGAGTACATTCCGACACCACTATAACCTTTCCGGACTGCCGGGTTTAAATAGAAAAAATATCCGGGGATACGGGTAATATCGGATTTTAATGTTTGTATATCAGCTTTTGTCTCCTGCAGGCAGAGCACATCAGGCTTTGCATGACTGAATAATCCGGGAAACAAAACCCCTGGCAGTACCTCTTTTCCGCTTATGGCTCTTATTCCGTTTACATTCCATGAGTAGAGCAAATATTTTTTCATACCCTGCCTGACCTGTTTTGGTTATAATGCTTATCCTATTCCAAACCTTCGAAGAGTTATCAGGCTGTTATGGGCTGCCCTGAATGTAGGAGTATCAATCACTCCCCTGGCACCATTTGCGAACATACTGGCAGCCACCTTTTCAAACTGTATTGTACCCCTGCCTATCTCAAGATGCTCTTCAGAAAACTCCCTGCAATCATACAGGTACAGGCAACGGCTGGCAGCTTCATGGAGAAACCCGGGAAGGCATCCGTTAACATGGGCATGTCCGATATCAAGGGCCAGGGGAATCTGGGTGATTAGATTGAGATCTTCAGGGTACCTGACCATGTATCCTTCATTTTTTCCCATATTTCTGAATAAAAAACGTGTCCCGAACTCATCAGCAGCCCTGATTATATCAACACATGATCTTGCAAGCTGCCTTTTTGCATGAGATCTGTCAGCCGGCGATGTAATGTACCCTGGATCAACAACCACTTCTGCCCCTATCTCAGAGGCAAATTCGAACTGTTCGGTGATGACAGCAACTGCTGCCTGTCTGACCGGCTCAAATATGCTTGCAAGGTTTATATCCCGTTGTGGCATCCTTACCATATATTTATAGGGAAATGATTCAAGAAGGCTGACTGCCGGGATATGGTGAACTCCGCTGTTTACTATCTCAACCCCCCTGGTAAGGGAGCCAATACTTTCAAGGGCGATATCAAGCGGTGTATCCCGCATACAGTTGGTTGAAATCCAGAGCATGGTATCATCAGGGCGTGTACATTGCCTTGCTTTAATGTATGGAAAAGGTTCTTTTTATAGTACTCAACAGGTGAGTGATCCTTGTTTGATCGTTACTCTTTTATTCGTGATATATCGTACCTAATGGTATATGGCATTGTCCAAAGATTCTACGATCTTAGATGTACTGCAGGAAAAACCTGATGCAGGTTCAATATTTGCCAGGTTTGGCATGGGCTGTGTCGGTTGTGCTATCGGCCGGGGAGAGACCATTGCAGAAGCAGCAGCAGCACATGGAATTCCACTTGACGAGTTATTAAACGCTCTTGGAATCTCCGCATAACTTTTTTAATAAAAAAACAGTTTTAGAGATATCCGAATGATTTTAAAGTCACATCCGGATTTACTTCACCGACATGGTAAACTTTCCCTTCGGTCAGTTCATTTATTGTAACTTCTGCCGGTGAGAAAAGAGCAGTGTCTATCTGGTAAAAGTCAAAATTTGCTTCCTTGAAAATATCATAGAATGGCTTTCCATATCCCTTTGATTTGTTACTTGGTATTTTTTCAAGAAAGTCAACAATTTCGGGGGCTTTCATGGTAAGGTTGATCTGTCCATGATAGATGGTAGCGTCATTGGTAGTTCCCATTGCCTTGGTTGCATCTGCCTTTACCGGTGGTATCGGGGCTGTTCCAATTGCTGCGGAGATCTTTTTTGTGTCAAACCCAAGTTCATTCAACTTGTATACAGCAGTCTCAACACAACGTCCGCAGACCTGAATGGATCCAACAAGTGATGCGGTGGGTGCTACAACGGCACAGAGGTTTTCAACATCAATATCACAGTCCTTTGCTATCTTTTCCATGACCTCACCGTTTGGAAGGTGATCAGACTCAAGGGCAATGACTGCGTCATCACTCTCATCCTCGTACCCGATGACTTCATAGGTGTGTTTTGGTTTCAGGGCAAGGGCACGTGCCGGACCTGATCCCATTGCAAAGTAGTTACCTGCCTTAACTGTCCATCCTGCTTTTTGTGCCCCAAGACATGCGATTGCCGGATAGTCGGTTGATACCTCGATAAATGGCATGGGAACCTGCTTTACCTGTCCCATCCTGAAATTTACCTCGCCAAGACCCCCCATACAGATCTCAGTAAAAGCCCGTCCTGCAGCATATCCTCCCGTAACAGATACACCGCAGTCAACTATCTTTGCACCATTGTCAAGTTCATGATATGCCACATTAAAATCTTCAGAATAATTGGCAAGATTGTCGAATATCTCAAGTGCTAATTCATTAACGCTAATCATGTTCGAACCCCCGTGGAGTACCTTAATAGCTCGGATGCAGCGGTATTGAATTCTTCGTTTTGAAGTTTAAGGGGATTTTTATAGATAGAGAAGGATTTTATCCGGGTCGTAGCGAAGATTAATAAGTCGGGTGCGGCCCCTGCCATCACGAAACTCAAGCTTAATCAGGCGAAGTGAATCCAGTTTTCTTAAAGCTTCATAATATAATGTGTATCCAAGTTTGAGCCTTTTTTTCACCACTTTATATACTTTTCCAGAGGTCATCTGTTCTTCTTCTCTTGATAACTCCACCAGTAAACGCAAAAGTTCTATTTCATCGCGGCGTAGGGCATTAATCGAGTATTTCAGATGAAGATATCTTGATATCCTGTATGCTTTATGAATATGTTCTTCACCAATCTCCCTTACCGCGTCTTTTTCTGCATTCAAACCTGCACGTTTGATCATGTCTATGCCAACCCTCATGTCACCAGACCTGAGGGTATGATCCACGATAAGGTCCAGGTTCTTGTCAGAGAGTACTCCGGGGTACAAGCCCTGCATGACCCGTTCTTTCAATATCTGAAAGGTTTCATCAACTGAATATGGCGGGAAGTATACTTCTGTCGGTGCAAATACTGATGAAACCCTGATATCCAGTTCGCGTGAGAGGTCTACATCCATGTCAGATATGATGACCATGACGCCAATCCTGGTTCCTGGGTACGTTTCATGGGACCTGAGGAGCAGGTAAAGGATATTATTGAGTTCATTTTCAAAGAGCAGGTAGTT
>JAQVIE010000109.1 GCA_028695895.1 Methanospirillum sp.
CCGACGCTCTTCCGATCTAATATACGGAAAAACAGCTGATGTCCTGGAGAAGACTTCTGACTTCATCAGCTGATGCCTGCTGATATTGTCTGCGGATCTTTTCAAAGATCTCTCCATGCCGGATGATACGGCCATCTTTCATGCAAAAATGCCTGATAAAGGATGAGATGAGAGCCTGATCATTATTCAGCCGCTCTTCCATAGGTTTCCAGAACTGGTCGTACTGTGCATCGGCAGCTTCCTGGCTGTCAAGATGAGCAAAGAAAAAATTCCTGATGAGATCTGACTCTTCAAGCGGGACTCCCCGGTAATTTAAAGCCTCAAACACCTGGTTCGGGTTCTCCCCCTCTTCAAGTTCAATATATACAACACAGAGATCTTCTGTTATCACCTGCTGAAGGGAGTTGAGATCCATGTAAGAGAACCGGTCCAGCTGCCACCAGAAATAATCAAAACATTCGACTATGCCAGAATCCTGTTCAAAGACATAATCCTCGTCAAAAATATGAAAGAGAGCATTTTTATCTACTCTTGTCGGGATGACAACATAACTTCCCTCTCCGCTCCTTGGGGTATTCTTTAAAAAATCTGTTATCTGGTCATATAACTCGTTAAGTCCTTTTTCACGCGCAAATGCCCTGATCACGGCAAGAATAATACTGATCGTGGTTATCCGCTGCTGACCGTCAATGATTATATATTTATCAAGGTTTTTTTCATACTCCCTGACGACCACAATTGAACCCAGAAATCTTGCAGCAGATTTTTTTTCTTTATCACCCTTTAAATCATATTGTTCTTTGATATCTGCCCATAATTGTTCCCACTGCTGCCGTGACCATACGTACGGGCGCTGAAAAAGAGGGACTCTGTATTGTTTTGCCCCATTAAACAAGTCCCAGACAGATGCCTTGGTAGCTTTCATTCACCCCAAATCCCTATATTATTATCACTTTCTTATGCTTTACATCACCGGTCTGTTTGCACATGGTTTTTTAAAATTCAGAATTATCAGTTAATAATTCTCCGCCTTTTGTCCAGTCCTGAAAAAAAGAGAAAAAAAGAGATCAGAAGAGTTCTGCCAGCTTAAACTGGAATGGTCCGAGCTTTCCTTCGTAGTTTCCGGCGCTTATAAATGACACGCCAGGAACTTTGACTGCAGCTTTGATGCCTGCTGCCATGGCTTTCTTGACTGCTGCCTCGTCAACTCCATTTATAACAATCTCATAGATGGATTTGACTCCTTCAGGGACTTTTGTATCCGGAACCTTGTCCCTGATGGTTGGACAGTACTGTTCGTTCGTAGTTGCCGGGATAGGGAACTTGTAGTTCTTTGAACCGACTTTTGACCCTGAAGCAACAATACCGCCTGCAAAGCTGGTGATTGTCCCTTTTACTTCAAGAATTGCATCAGCAGCAGCTTTTGCACCCATGAGGGCTGTCATCTGATTATCAGCCATGACAAAGAAGTTACCACCGGCAACACCCTTGACCATGCCAAAGACCTCTTCACCTACATAGTCTCCTTCCATGATTGGGATCTTCCAGCACTGGCGCCCGCCAACCTCAACCTTGGACTCAAACTTGTCACCAAAGAAGTGAATTTTGATGTCAAACTTCTCTTCTGCATCTGGCATGCCATTAAAGACTGAAGTCGTGGCTGCAGTAAGGACACATTCAGCAATACGTTCCATGACCTGCTCAGGGACTTTCTTTTTTGATGCACAGATAAGAATGGACACACCAGGGCGCCAGTCAGGGGTCTCATCTGCACTGACAAAACCTTCAATACCTGCCTCACATGGACAACCAATTGCAGATGTTGCAAAACCGGTTGCTTCCATCGCGGCAGTCATTGCCCATTTGCGGGTTACCCCGGTTATAATGACCCGTGATACCCATATTGGAAATCCTTCAGCAAATGTGTTATCAATTGGTACACCGTTCAGTTCCATTACGGTTCCTCAGAATGAGGTCATCTGGCAGACCAATAATGGTTGTGAATTCGATCTGGCACCCTGATGCCCTTCACCCTTCAATCAGGATAAACTCTGCATGCCCTTAAGACATCACACTCCCTGAGTGGCTGCAAGGGATCTGCTGTTGTAACAAGGGTTGACAAGGCCAAAACAGAGTCAGGGAGCTTAAGACCGAAAAGGTCGGTTGCCTGTACCTCGTGAGAATAGGAATGGACAGTCTTTCTGACAGTTCCCCGGTTAATCACAATCCCCATCCTGTTCATGAGCAGTGCAGCATGGGAAAAAGTGTGGTCTTCCGAGAGAGAGAGGCAGAGATCGACAATTGGTGATCCAAACCTGCTTTTTTCGTAAAATGGCGCTTTGGCATAGCAAAGCTGACCACAGTCCCGGCAGTGAAAGCGCTTGACGTACACGTGTATATGTTTCTCCCCTTCCGGAGAGTAAACCGTGGAAAACCGTCGTTGTTTCATATCATGGCTGACTACCAGTCCATTGCAGTTTGGACAGGGAAAGGACTTTGTAAACTGAACACCCGATACCCCTGTCATTGCCTGGTAGACCAGGTCAGCAATAATCGGTGAGATAAACGGCTGGCGACGCATCTGCAGGGTAGTACAATCAGCCTGTCCAATGTTTAAGTATACTGCATTTCATTTGGTGTGGCAAACCTTGTGAGTAGTCGCCAGAGCAGAACTGTCAGTGTACATGAATAGAGGAACTGCAAAAAGATAGTCCAGGGGATTTCTATGCTGAAAAATATAATTGCCGTGTAAAAAGGCGTCATAATAGAGACAATATCCTTTTTTTCCAAAAGAAGCGCAAGAGCAGCTAATACACAAGATCCTGCAACACAACCCCAGATAAATCCGCCTTCATTTTCGATAATTCCGATGGAATAAAGAGTTAACGAAAACGCGATTCCTGCCCATGGAAGAAGAAGTGACAGGACACATAAAACCTTTTGGAGCGTTGTAAGGTTTTGGATAGGGAAAATATCGACAATATTCATCATCATTATACTGTGATGGAAGGGGTGATGAAATGTCTGGATTATGGTGAGGCGTACCCTCCGGCAATCACCGATGAAGGTGTCACTTCTGGTACGATGAAAATTAAAACGTCTATTCTTGGACTATTTTTGTAATATCCGGCAGTTCAAGCCGGGAACTTTTTCAAAAGTGTTTAATACTATCACAAAATACTTAATGTTTAAGCCTGTAAGGCATGTTGTGTGGCCTTGATACAGGCAGACTCTGTGAAGGTGTAATTAACTATGGTATTTCATCCACCCGTACAAATAGTTGCTAAAAGTTCAGGAGCTGGACAGTATAAGTGCGGTTTGCCAGCATGGAACATGATTGTTCGTGGGTTCATGTCTGGAGCATACATCGCCATGGGAGCAGCCCTGGCAACTGTCTGTTCAACTGCTGTTGCTGACAACCTCGGAGCAGGTTTTGGTCAGCTAATTCTGGGAGCGGTGTTCCCTGTCGGTCTTATCATCACCGTCCTTACCGGTGCCGAACTCTTTACCGGAGACGCAATGCTTGCACCGCTTGCAGCTTTCCATAACAAGGTGTCCTGGGCCAAAGTCTTGAATCTCTGGGTTTGGGTATACATCGGAAATCTGATTGGTTCCGTCTTCTTTGCATATATTATGGCCAATGGTCCATTTGTGTCATTTAATGCAGCAGGATTAGCCACCGTAAATGCATTTGGTTTAAGGGCTGTAGCTATTGGACTTGCAAAAACGAGTTATGTGGGCGGAATGGGATTCTATTCTGCACTATTGAAAGGAATTGGCTGTAACTGGCTTGTTAATCTTGCTATCCTGCTTGGTATCTGTGCAGATGATGCAATTGGT
Organism: Methanospirillum sp.; assembly: GCA_028695895.1. GTDB lineage: Archaea > Halobacteriota > Methanomicrobia > Methanomicrobiales > Methanospirillaceae > Methanospirillum. The sequence goes on from JAQVIE010000109.1 coordinate 3,841, forward strand.
AAATTCTTCGGTATCTGGTTCCCTATCATGGCTTTCGTATCAATTGGGTTTGAACACAGTGTTGCCAACATGTACTTCATACCAGCAGGCATACTGACAGCAGGATATCTGAATGCAGATCAGATCGCAACAATTACTGTTGAAAAACTTGCTTCATTGAACTGGGTTTCGATGTGGACCAGCAACATTATTCCTGTAACCATTGGTAATATCATCGGTGGAATGATCTTTGTTGGTCTTATATACTGGATAGCTTTCAAGAAAGAAATCGAAGCACTTGAGTAATTTAACACCCAATCTTTTTTTATGCAGCTTTTACTAAGGCAGATTCGGCCATCGATTGTTCATTTCTTTGTCTTTGCGTTTTTTGCGGTTTTAATTGCCATATATGTGATTACTTCCGGCGATTTCCATATGCTTATCTGGGGTATTCCGACCCTTTTGTGCCTTCTGATATTTCCCATGATCCTGGCATATCTTTCTCAAAGTCAGTATGCCGGCCTGATTCCTGAATATGAAAAGGAAGCAAAAAGTGTGAATATAAGGGAGATTAACCCGTCTATGTTCTCAAAGCGGATCAGGATCGAAGGCCTTGTTGAAGAAGTCAGGTTCAGGTCCTTAAACCGTCCTCATTATATCATCGGTGATCGGACCGGGGTTACCATCGTTAAGATGTTCACAAATCCCAGGTTTGATATAAACAAAGGAGATGTAGTTGAGGTATATGGACAGGTCATGAAGAGATATATCTTCTATGGTGACCCGATCGTCAATGGTGTGGACATCAGGGTTACCAGATCTGGTGAGAAAAGTTCATCATCGCCTGTAAAGGCTAAGAAATAAGTGAATCATCTCAGTGCGCACTGGTTTTTTTTATCTCCAAACCGATTTTTCTGGCATGTTAGTATGCGCAGGCGATTAACTGAAAATGATTTACACTTATCATGTGGTTTAATGGGTGAGTGAGAATTGTACATGGGTCTCCCACCACAAATCATCAGGTATTGATCTTTTTTCATAAGGCTTATCTGTCTTCATCCTGAACCTTTCCTTACCGAGGAATCGTTATGGATCTCAAGTATGTCCAGACCACATGCCCTTACTGCGGTACAGGGTGTTCTTTTAACCTTGTGGTAAAAGACGGAAAGGTAGTGGGGACTGCCCCTTATACCCGCTCTCCAGTGAATGAAGGCAAGGTATGCCCTAAGGGAACCTATGCCCATGAATTCATCAACAGCCCTGACCGTCTTACAAAGCCACTGATAAAAAAAGATGGTAAATTTGTTGAAACTTCCTGGGAAGAAGCGATCAAACTGATTGTTGAAAGATTTAAATCCTTTAAACCAGATGAATGCACCGTTCTTTCTTCAGCCCGTGTCTCAAATGAAGAAAATTACGCCATGATGAAGTTCGCCCGTGGTGTTTTAAAGACACGTCATATTGACCATTGTGCACGTCTCTGCCACTCTTCCACCGTTGCAGGTCTTGCAAATATCTTTGGTTCAGGAGCGATGACCAACTCCATTCCTGACATCGC
>JAQVIE010000110.1 GCA_028695895.1 Methanospirillum sp.
GAACCATACTGCACACCAATTGAACTCCCCTTTCCCATGAGCCATGATGAAGAGATGATTCGGGTGCAAATTATCAAGAATGCTGAAAAAATCGCGGCTGATGCAAGGGATAAAAATGTTGTTTTTGGTATTATTGGTGACCCGAATATCTTTTCAACCTTCTCCCGCCTCACCATTATTCTGGAAGAACTATACCCGGATATTGATATCAGCACCATTCCAGGGATCTCATCCATAACTGCACTGATGTCTGAGACCCGGCTTCCAATTACCGGGGGGTTTTGTGTCACCGATGGGAGCGAGATAAGGTCCCAGATTCGGATGAAAGTCAGAAAACCTCTTGAATTGGCAGAAAACCTCCGGAAAGAAGGCTACTCCAGATTTGCCCTGGTAGAACGGATGTACATGGATGGTATGCAGGTTCTTAACGGGGATGACCTTCCAGAAGAGAGCAGTTATTTCTCACTTCTATATGCAGAGCGTGATATATGAATAAAATCTGGTTTATTGGTGCCGGACCAGGAGATCCTGAACTTATTACCGTGAAAGGAAAAAGACTCCTTGACTCGGCTGACATCCTGATATACGCCGGATCACTTGTCAACCCGGACCTTGTTGCAATCTCTCCGGCAAGCGAAAAATATGACAGTAATGGCATGAGCCTTGAAGAAATGATTCCGATAATGATGAGAGGAGTCCAGGAAGGTAAGATCGTTGTCAGACTTCATTCAGGAGATCCGGCACTTTATGGGGCAATCGTCGAACAGATTGATCTTTTAAAGCAGGAAGGCATATCAGTCGAAGTTATCCCTGGCGTCTCATCACTTTTTGGTGCTGCAGCAGCATTGCAGGCCCAGCTGACCCTCCGGGGAGTGTCTGAATCGGTAATCATCACCCGTCCGGCTGGAAAGACCCTTGAGAAAGACAAAATATCAGAACTCTCACAGACCGGTGAAACTATGGCAGTTTTTCTGGGAACTGACAAACTCGGAGAGATTACATCCCGCCTTGCCTGTCACCCTGATACTACCGCAGTTGTTGTTTACCATGCAACCTGGCCGGATCAAAAGATCATCAGAGGAACGGTAAAAGACATTGCCAGGAAAGCATCGGATGCAGGAATTACAAAATCTGCCCTTCTGCTTATTGGTGAAGTTTTTGCCGAAGAACCAAAAGGGCATATCAGGTCATTCCTTTACTCATGAATTCGGTTGTTACAGCGCTTCCCTACTTTCGGGAGCAGGGTGAAAGAATTGCAGCTGCAATCAACGCAGAGTTCATTGCTTACCGTTCAGGATTGTTTTCTGAACTCTTTGAGACTACACAACGGATTGTTGCCATCATGGCAATCGGCATCGTTGTCCGGAATATTGCACCCTTAATCCATGATAAATGGAGAGATCCTGCTGTTGTGGTGATAAGTCCTGATCTGCAGTATGCAATACCAGTTCTTGGAGGTCATCATGGGGCAAATGATCTTGTATACCTGCTTCAGGAGAAATGCAATCTGACTCCGGTCATCACCACCGCAACAGAAGCAACCGGACGCGAAGCTGTCGAGGTTATGGCAACCCGTGAACACCTGCGAATTGTAAATACCCGGTCTACCAGGAAGGCGAATGCATCAGTCCTGACCGGGAATGCCGGAGTGTACCGGGTGCCTGGTCCAGGGATGGTTCTCGCAGGATCTGGAGTGTCATTCCTTGTTGCAGACGGACCCTATGCAGCAGGCATCGGATGCCGACTGGGCACGACTGCAGATGAGATAATACAGGCAATTCATTCAGCATGTAAAACCGCCGGTGTTCATCCTGAAGATATCGCCATCTACGCATCCGGTGCAATAAAATCGCATGAGTCAGGTCTTCTTGAAGCGGTCAGAACGCTGGAACGCAATATTATCTTTCTCAGCCCTTCTGACCTGAATGGAGAGAACCCGCCTTCTGACTCTGCTGCATCACGGTTCGGACTTTCTGGTGTTGCAGAACCGGCAGCACTTGCTGTATCAGTACATCACCACCTCATTCTGGAGAAACAGATTTATGGAAATGTCACTATTGCAATCGCAGAATAATACACACACTCTCACCGGTTCACTCGCAGTCGTCGGGATTGGACCAGGCAGTTCGGATATGCTGACAATCGCTGCAGAATCAGCGATAAAAAACGCGGACATTGTCATTGGAAATGACTTTTACATCAACCAGATTCCGCATCTGTTTACCCATCAAAAGGTCATTAAAAGTCAGATGGGAAAAGAAGTCAACCGTGCAGAACAGGCTATCACCCTTGCACATGACAAACATGTCGTCATGGTATCCGGAGGCGATCCTGGGGTTTATGGGATGGCAGGACTTATCCTGGAGATGGCCGAACGCATTGCTCCGGACCTGAAGATAGACATCATCCCGGGAGTCACTGCTGCAAGTGCCGGCGCTGCTCTGCTTGGGGCTCCCCTCACCAATGACTTTGCCGTCATCAGCCTTTCAGACCTGCTTACACCACGCGATGTCATCGAAAAACGTATCCGGGCATTATGCACGGTTGGGATTCCTATTGTTCTTTATAATCCCAAAAGCCGTACAAGAACCAGCCTGTTTGAAGATGTTATCGACATAGCATGCGAACACCTCGCTGGTGAAACCCCGGTCGGGATTGTAAAAGATGCTTACCGCCCGGATCAGACAATTATTGTCACCACCCTTACGGATGTCATGGATGTTTTTGATAGTATAGACATGCACACCGTCGTTTTTATTGGCGGTGAAGAGAAACGAATGCTCAGGAGATATGCAGATGTCAGAGGAATGTTCACCCCACGCGGGTACCACCGGAAATATATCTACTGATACGTATACCGATATCGGAGCAGATACGCTGGAAGGATATGCCATATCACGTACATCACGGGAGCTGGCCAGAAAGACCATCGGAGATACAGGACCCCTTGACCGGATTCGCCAGCGCTGCTCAATAGCTGTCGGTGATTTCGCAATGGCTGATCTGATGCGGTTTAACGAAGAACCCGTGAGTGCCGGTCTTGCTGCACTTAGGACTGGCGCACCAATATATACTGATATCAGAATGGTCCAGACCGGAATCCAAAAGAAAGGACATAACAGTTCAGTGAGCTGTATTCTTGACACCCTCTCATCAACTGATACCGGAGGGAAAACACGAACATCTGCCGCATTAATCTCTTTAGGGAATCAACTGGCCGGATCTATCATTGTTATCGGAAATGCCCCGTCTGCGCTTTTGGTATTATGTGACATGATTCAAAAAGGAATAAAACCGGCTCTTGTAATAGGAACCCCTGTCGGCTTTGTGAACGCAGCAGAATCAAAAGAACTTCTGCGAACACTGGACATTCCTTCTATTTCAAACGAGGGAACACGTGGGGGAACACCAGTAGCTGTCGCTGCCATGAATGAGATCATTACCATGTTTGCTGAAATGACTGGAACTATTGAGTAATATGCAGGATCCGGTGAGCGGATTTACATACCCTGATGAGTGGGTTTCGCTTTGCAGGAATGATGTATCACGTCTCCTTGTAAGTCAGGGCCTTGCAGTCCTGACATCAGACGGAACCATACGAAAACGGGGATTTACAACAGGTAGTACTGCATCAGCAGCAGCCAAGGCATCAGTCCTGTCCCTTACAAAATCAGGAATCACCAAAGTATCAGTTCTCACTCCTGCAGGGATTCGTATTCATATTCCGGTCTTTGCATACAGGGGGAAGGGAGAATGCAGTAAATATTCAGGGGATTATCCTGGAGATGTTACCTCCGGAATGATCTTTACTGCAGAGGCAACTCTGGCAGATTCTGAAGTCTCCCTAATCTTCAGTGAAGGGATTGGCAGATGGAATCGTGATACACAGAGGTATAAAACAGGAGATCCTGCCGTGTCCCCGCAGGCCAGGGATGAAATTTTAAATGCAATAAAAGAGGCCATAGAAAAAACAGGTGTTCCGGGGGTGACAGTCAGAATTTTCGCGCAGCAGGGGATTGAAGTTGCAGAAAAAACATTAAACCGGATGATCGGAGTTGCCGGAGGCATATCAATACTTGGCACAACCGGATTTGTTGAGCCCTGGGATGATCACCTTGAACAGGCAGCCTGTGACAGGGCGATTTTAGCAGAAAAAGTTGTGCTTACTACCGGCAGGATTGGAATGAAATATGCCAGAATGCTTTTTCCAGACCGTGAAGTAATTCTTGCAGGTTCCAGGCTTGGAACAATAATTCCAAATCTTATGGGAGAGGTTATCATCTGCGGGCTTCCTGCTCTTGTCTTAAAATACGTAAATCCGTCAATTCTTGAAGAAACCGGATTTTCAACGGTTGAGGAGTTTATGACTACTGATAACTTTCTTCCGGCAATGAACACGTCTTTTCAGAATTATAAAAAAATACACCCGGATGTCAGGATCGTGGTCGTGAACCGGGAGGGGACAGTCATCGGAGATTCCTCATGAAGATAGTTGGAGTAGGATGCGGCCCGGGGATGTTGACAGAGGCAGCAATCCAGACAATACAATCTGCACATCTTATCATTGGTTCTGAACGGGCACTTGATCTGGCCTGGGAATACCTTCCAGAAACAGCTGAGGTCAGAACAATCGAAAATTACAAGAAACTTCGGACACTTCCGGATAATGCTGTCATACTCTCAACAGGGGATCCCATGATATCCGGACTTGGATACCTTGGCGGGGAGATTGTCCCGGGTATTTCTTCCGCACAGCTTGGTGCAGCAAAAGCCGGAGTGATGCTTACAAATCTTTTTTTAATTACTGCCCATGGAAGAGATTATGACAGTGCAATAACTGATTGTTGTGAAATGATAAGCACGAATAGAAAAGTGTGCATTATTGCCGATCCTTCCTTTCCAATTAACAAACTGGCACGGATGCTTTCCCTGATTAATCCAGATACACAAATCATTGTTTGTGAAAATCTGGGATATCAGGATGAAAGAATAATATATGGAACTGCAGGAACTCCTCCTGCACCAAATAGCGATATATTCATTCTCTTTATTATAAAAGCGACGTGAATAATCCGTAATATATGGAAAAGGGGATTGGTCTCTGCACCCTTGGGGCAGTCAACCAGTGATATCGGGTATCACAGAGACCAATGGGGTCTTCATCGAACATTCTTCCTCCTACAAGAACCTCATGATAATTACACACATTTGATGGGGGTGTGAAATGAGGCATTTCACATGTATGCGTCAGGTGTTATTCGGATGGGGGTGTCTCATGAAGGTTCTGGTGCAGAGAGGTGATTATAGATTATCGCTTAGATATAATAAATTTAGCCCTCTTGAAGAGATAAAACTCAAT
>JAQVIE010000111.1 GCA_028695895.1 Methanospirillum sp.
TAAGCCCCACATTAACCTCGCTGTTATTGGTCACATTGACCATGGTAAGTCAACTACCGTCGGCAGATTAATGTATGAAGCAGGAGCAGTCCCGCAGCACATCGTCGAACAGTATAAGAAAGAAGCAGAATCCAAAGGCAAAGGTTCATTTGCATTTGCCTGGGTTATGGACAGCCTGAAAGAGGAACGTGAGCGTGGTATCACCATTGATATTGCACACAAGCGCTTTGACACTGAAAAGTACTACTTTACCGTTGTTGACTGTCCAGGACACAGAGACTTTGTCAAGAACATGATTACCGGTGCATCACAGGCAGATGCCGCAATCATTGTTGTTGCAGCCCCTGATGGTGTAATGGAACAGACAAAAGAGCACGTCTTCCTGTCCAAGACCCTTGGTATCAGGCAGCTTATCGTTGCAGTCAACAAGATGGATGCTGCAAAATATGATGAAGGACGCTTTAACGAGGTTAAGGAAGAAGTCGGCAACCTCTTAAAGATGGTCGGAACCAATCCTGACACTGTCAAATTCATCCCGATTAGTGCATTCGAAGGTGACAATATCATCAAGAACAGTGAAAACACTCCCTGGTACAAGGGTAAACCAATCTTTGGTCTTCTTAATGAGCTTGAAATTCCGGACAAACCAACCGACAAGCCACTTCGTATTCCGATTCAGGATGCATACTCTATATCCGGTATTGGAACCGTTCCGGTAGGTCGTGTCGAGACCGGTATCCTCAAGAAAGGTATGAATGTTACCTTCATGCCGGCAAACAAGACCGGAGAATGTAAATCCATCGAGATGCACCACGAAGAAATCGGAGAGGCATTACCTGGTGACAATATCGGGTTCAATGTCCGTGGTATTGGAAAGGACGATGTCCGCCGTGGTGATGTCTGCGGTGCAGCTGACAATCCACCGGCAGTTGCAGAGGAGTTTTCCGCACAGATAGTTGTGCTTCAGCACCCAAGTGCAATTACCATCGGATATACCCCGGTCTTCCACTGCCATACTGCACAGACCGCCTGTACATTCACCGAACTCACCAAGAAGCTTGACCCACGTACCGGTCAGACCCTTGAGGAGAACCCAACCTTCCTAAAGGCTGGAGATGCAGCAATTATCAAGTGTCACCCAACCAAGCCGCTCTGTCTTGAAAACGCCAAGGAGTTCCCGCAGCTTGGACGGTTTGCAATCCGTGATATGGGACAGACCATTGCTGCCGGAATGTGTATAAACGTCGTCAAGAAGCAGATGCGCTGATAGTATTCGGTGTTATCATGCAGAAGGCCAGAATCCGACTCACCGGAACAGACTATCAGAAAGTAGAAGAAGTGTGTGAAAAGATTAAAGAGATCGCTGAACGAACCGGTGTAAATCTGGCCGGTCCCATTCCCCTTCCAACCAGGAAACTTGTAGTACCCATCAGGAAAAGCCCGGATGGGGAAGGGACAGCTTCCTGGGACCGCTGGCAGATGCGGGTTCACAAGCGTCTCATTGATCTGGATGCTGATGAACGTGCTCTTCGTCAGCTTATGCGGACCCAGGTACCAAAGGACATCGGTATTGAGATCGTCCTTGAGAGCTGAGACAAATATGGGCGGCGTTTCAGACAAGCCGCAATAATCCCAATATCGTCCACAGTACCTCCCATGGGGGATACCTTCCTTTTTTGATTTTTTGATGGACGGACAAGGATACAGATGTAATTATCTACCTGACGCATTTTTTCATAAGAGATACATATCTGTTCCATGAACTGTACAGTATTATTTCCGGGGATAAAACAATGAATATTCAGGCATTACGGGAACGATATTCACAATGGTCTGTTGAAAAGATCTTCGGCATCATTTTTCTTACAGGATTCATCTTTCGTGTAATCCTGCCAAATTTCAAGTTACTACATCATGATGAAGCAATTCATGCATGGTTCAGTTATGAACTCCTGACAAAGGGGATGTACCAGTATGATCCCATGTACCACGGCCCCCTGCTCTATTACCTGGCCGCTGCACTGTTCAGGGTTTTTGGTGATTCAGACCTTGTTGCCAGGCTTTTACCTGCAGTGTTTGGATCAGCCATTATTATTCTGATATACGCGATTTACAAAACCGGCTGGCTGTCAAAGAACCATGCTGTATGGGCCGGGCTGTTTTTTGCATTATCTCCGAACATGGTTTATTTCTCAAGGTTCTTGCGTCATGACATCTTCCAACTCTTCTTTACTGTCTTATTATTGTTTTCCATTCTTGCATATATCGAGTTTAAAAAGCCTGGATGGGCATTGTTTGCAGGTTTTTCTGCAGCATGTGGTATGTGCCTTAAAGAGGATATGCCGGTTGCAATTCTTGTATTTGGGTTGTTTTTCGTCTCCCTGATTTATTTCCGTCACATCACTCTTCCTGTAACCTGGAAACGGGATTTAATGGGTGCTGTTCTGATTGCAGCAGGGATAGGTTTTGTATTTTATACATCATTCTTCCATCATCCACAGATGTTTTTTGAGGCACCGTTTAAAGCCATTGAACACTGGACTTCCATGCATGATCAGTGCAGGTTATGCGGGCCTCCATACTGGTACCTGCTGATGTTTCTCTTATATGAAATCCCCCTGCTTATACTGGCAGTTTATGGTATCTGGCAATGGGGGTGGAAAGACAAGAGTTTTTCAGGTATCCGGCACCTGAAACAGGATGAACAGAGGACTGATTACCCAAAGAGTTCATTATTCATGATTCTTCTGCTCATCTGGACTTGTTCCACTCTGGTGTTTTATGGCTGGGTGGGAGAGAAAGTTCCATGGCTTATGATTCACCAGTTATTCCCTGTTATCCTTCTTGCATCTTATAAAATTGAAGGAAAAAAAGTTATTGCAGGAGTTATCACAATTGTCTTCCTGCTGGTGATGACCATGCATGTCTGTTTTACTCCGGCTGATATCAATGAACCTATTGTGCAGGTCCAAAATTCAGAAGATATGCGTGAAGTTATGGCAATTATTGATTCCGGAGAGAAGATTGTCGTAGCTTCTGATTCATACTGGCCGCTTCCATGGTATTACAGAGGTGGCAGGTGGGATAAGATATTATTTTATGGTAAAAAGGTAGATCCTGTAATCTGGTCAGGTGATGAACCAGACATTATCATCACTCATGACGTTGACAGTTATTCGTCATTACAAGGGTATGAGAAGAGAGAATATCACCTGAGCTACTGGTTTTCATGGTATGATAACCAGCACCGGATTCTGCCATGGTATTTCCTTCGGGATGGAAAGATGGGGACAGTGAATCTGGATGTATTTACCAGAACTAATCTGTATCAGAATTAAACTTTTTTTCCTGATGCTTTTTAACAGGAATGACATTTACAATAGTTATTATTAATTATTTTTATAATTTAAACTGAAAATCCGGCAAATTAAAAAAAATATAAAATTAGAAGAGTTCATCGTACTGATGAGCGGTTGACTTCTTTTTTGGCCGGTCACGGGATCCAAAACTTCCGCCGCCTCCACCGCCACCCCGGCCTCCGCCTCCACGGTTCTTCATGAATTTTAGAAGACCGAATATTACCAGTATAACTACGATAATACCGATAACATATACCAGAATGCCGGAGAGATCAGGGAACTCAAACCCTATGGGTGATGCTTCAAGTTCTGCATTTAACTCCTGGGTTTCATCAAATACTTCATTTGCTTTTTTATAAGCTTCTTCTGCCCGTTTTTTAGCTTCAGAGTACTTACCGGAATCATAAAGATTTTTGGCATCTGAAGCATATTCAGCGGCAAATTCCCGCTTGGTTACAATCGGAGCCAGCCGAGGATCACTTCCAAGCCCTTTTTCAATCTTAAAGTAACTTATCCATTCATCTGTCTTATCTATGGCCTCTTTTGCATCATCGATGGTCTTTTTGGACTGTCCCAGGTCAATCATCGAGTATGCATCCTTGATATAGGTGTTTGCATTTTTGATATAAACCTGGGCATTTGAATAACTTGCACCAGCAGCAGAATTCAAGGAATTCAAGGCTTCTTTTGCCTTTGCTTCTGCCTTTGATACATCTATGCCATCAGCCTTGCTTTGGGCAATGTCTTTTTCAAGCTTGGAATAAGTTTCCTTAACCGAAGTGATATCACCTTTCAGTTCTCCGGGATCTGCTACAAATGCAGTAACATTTTTAACAGTTTCCTTGATTCTGCCTCCCGGAGTAGCCACATTGACTGAAACAATTTCAATTTCCCTGGAACTGTCAACCTTAGGGGCCATACCTCTCAGGCTGACTTTTACGTTTTCGTCGATATTTTCATAGGAGAGCTCCCATCCGGATAGATCAAGCTGTTTCCTGCTTACAGGCGGACGGGGGTTTTCCACACCATCAAGAATAATGGAATATGTCCAGACAGGGTTTTCCAGTTCGGTTCTTAAGGATATACTCTCATCACTGGGAAATGTCTGTCCGCCGATTGAGACGAAATTCATCTGTAGATCTACGGTGACATTTGATTTACCTGATTCAAGATCTCCTGAAGGCCTTACATTCACATGTCCGACTTCAACACTGGCCATTGCTGGAATAGCAATGAAACAAAAAATGATGCTTAAAAAGATGATTAATGATCCAGTCTTCATAATTTCCTCACTCAAAGAGTGGTTCAATACTCTCATCCAGTTTCAGAATATTCTCTTCGTCAATTCGTTCAGATGTTGCTTTTGTCTCTTTTGCTATCTCAAGCAGATTTGTAACTCTTGGAGCATCTGCAATTGATGCAAGGAGAACAACTACAGCAACATATCGGCTCTGGGCCGGGTAATCTCCACCTCTGACCTCCACACCTGCGATATTCTCTTCAACCCAGCTTTTTCCTTTTTCAATTCCTTTCCGGTCAAGATCATCAGGTGGTCCGGCAACCAGAACAAGAGCCCTGCTTGTTGAATTGTATTCACATGGCAGGGTGAGTCTTCCCAGCATCGCCCTTCTGACCAGAGATAAAATTCGCGAAGTTTTATCTTCTCCAAGCAGTTTGTCTTCCGGGCGTCGTTCCTCCACTTGTTTTCTTCCAATAATCCGGTCAAAAAATCCCCGATCCCTCTCTACTACCTGGGGAGAACTTGATACCTCACTTATGGCGTATCCTACTGAGCTGATACCCCCGCCACGAAGGGTATTAATTATTTCACTGGAGTCTACAACCATCTCTCCTATTCCATGTTGACCTATCTCACCTGCACGGAACAATAATCCAAACCTGCGGACAATTTCGTCATTTAACCTGTCAAA
>JAQVIE010000112.1 GCA_028695895.1 Methanospirillum sp.
ATGCAATACTGGGCAACCCTTTTGAACCAGATCTGGTTGCAATACCACAGGCAATCAAATTAAAACATGATCTTGCATTCTGCAGAGTGCCAGGTGAAGTCAGAAAGAGGTTTTCAATCCCCGGACCTGCCGGACCTGGTACATTCTGGGATGTTGCAAATCATCATACAGGTTCGGCAACCATCGAACTTGACAATGAAGGATTATTAACTGGTCTTGCAGAAGCATCCCCCGCATCTTCTGTTGCAATGGCCTATCTTGGATGGATGATGAACAGTAATATCAGGATTGAAGAATTTGAGAGGTTTGTTGAGGTTCATCCTTCTCCTGACGGTATTCCCTGGCTATTAAAATATCTGAATGGTCAGAAGGAATCATAATCCAGGATACATCAACACATTTTTCATGTTTTAAAAAAATTACTCTTCATCAGGAAATACCGATGATCAAGATCATTGTGGTGAATGATGAGCCTGCTTTTGGTGAGATGCTCAGTATCTACATGGAAGATTTAGGAGATTTTGATATTTCCGTATATTCTTCCCCTGATGATGCTTTTGATAAAATTGTTGCTGGTGAAGCTGATGCTGTAATCACCGATTATTTCATGAGAGAAATGGATGGAATATCTTTCACAAGAAAGGTAAAAGCTGTTGTTCCTGACATTCCGTTTGTTTTTTTGGCGGATTTTGATGATAAGGATGTAATTCTTAAAGCAAATAATGCAGGGGTGGATTTTATCCTGTTAAAAAATGAGGAACCATCCAGGCTTTTTCCTGAAATTGCCCTAAAAATAACCAATTCTGTGATAAAACATCGTGGAAAGAAGGAATCTGAAGCAGGTTGCCGGACCAGGGAAATGTTGATGCGGGCCCAGAGGGATCTCATGGCCCGGTTTTCTGAAAGTTCAACAACTAACCAGGCTCTCGATGCTGCCCTTAATACAATCCGTTTTCTTGTTGGATGCACAATCGGTGCAGTTCATCTCATTAATAAAAAAACTAAAAAGATAGAACTGGTAATATCGCATAATCTGTCAGATGACCTGATAAGGAGATTTACCTTTGGTGATCTGCACCAGGTCGTATACACGAAAAAAGCTAGATATTTACTGGTTCCTGGTAAGCCAGATAATAAAGAGCATATCATCGGTGGTCAGATTCCAATTATTGTAGGAACTGATTTAATCGGAATCCTATCTTTCATTCTTGACAATCCAAAAAAGATTCATCCAGAGCTTATTGACACCATTGAGATTGTTACAAGCCAGCTTGGAAATACACTTGTCAGGATTCGGTCAGAAGAACTGGTTCACCAGCGTGAAAATGAACTGTCAGAACTTTATAATGCAATGCAGGAAATTGTCATTGTTATTGACATGGATGGAACTATTCTGAATGTAAACCCAGCTGCTACCAGGATTTTAGGTTATTCAGAAGAGGAACTTATTGGTATGCCCATACAGGCTTTATACCTCCCTAAGATAAGTGATGAAATTATCTTACAGTTTATGAACCTGACCAGTTCAGGAGGGATAATGCAAAACACTTTCCCTCTCATCAATCGGCAGGGTATGGAAATCCCTGTTGAAACCAGGGGTAGCATAGGTACCTGGGGGGATCGCCATGTGCTCTTTAGTATATCCAGGGAGATAAGGGAACGACTGGAAGCTGAACGAAACCTGCATGAATATTATGAACGAATAAAAGCGATTCTGGCATCCTCAACAGCGCAAATATATATGAAGAACCAGGATCTCCAATATCTCATGGGAAATGAGCCATTTCTTACATTTATTAAATCTGATGCAAAATCCCTTCCCGGAAAAACTGATCATGACTTTTTTTCAGGTTCGGTTGCGGAAATTCGGGAGAAGACTGATAAGATGGTTCTGACTGCGAATGTCCCGATATATAATCTGGAGGAGGAGGTGCTTGGAGAAAACGGTAATAAGCAGTGGTTTGTATCATCAAAAATTCCTATCCATGATCAGTCCGGAGTTGTCACCGGCCTTGTTGGTACATCCCTGGAGATCACTCTCCTCGTTCAGACAAAAAAAGAGCTTGAAAGAAGAGATCGGATTCTCAGCGCAGTCAGTACAGTTGCACAAACACTTGTCAGAGGCAATGAGTGGGAACCGATAATTCCCGGTTGTCTTGAACTGCTTGGGCAGGCAGCAGGGGTTGAACAGGTTGTTCTTTTAGGAATGAATTTTCATAATAGGCCGGGATTTGAGGAATATTTCAGCGAATGGATATTATCTGACGTTAAGGATTGTGTCTCTGAAAAATTCGATTTAATAACAAAGATCATCCCTTCTTTGTTTAAGTATCTTGAAAAAACCAGGTTTTATATTGGTGATAAAAAAACACTCCTTGAAGATTTATCAATAAAAGATGAAAAGATAACTCCCTGTTTTATTCTTCTTCTCCCGGTTTTCTCTTCAGAATTCTTATGGGGGGCATTAGCTTTTCTCACCTGGAATCATGAGCATTCATGTAACATTTCGGAGATAGAGTCACTTACCATGGCATCAGAGGTGATTGGCTCTGCAATTAGCAGATATCAGACTGAAGAATTGTTTCACAAACCTGTTGAACGTTCTCTTGTCGGGGTTTATCTTGTCCAGGACAACCGTTTTATTTATACAAATCCGCGACTGTCAGAAATACTTGGGTGCAAGCGGGAAAAACTTGAAAATTCAGCCTTCCTTCATTATGTTCATCCTGAAGATGCAGACATGGTTTTTTTCACCACCAGAGAATTATTGAAAATCCTGACACTGCTGATGATTTTGAATTCAGATGTATTACAGCCGACGGAAGAATGATCTGGGTTGAGAATCTCAGCAGTGGGATATCATATAAGGGAAAGCCTGCAATTATCGGAAATATCATGGATATCACTATCAGAAAACAGGCAGAGGATGATATAAAGTTATCACTCAAAGAGAAAGAGATCCTAATTAGGGAGGTTCATCACCGGGTGAAAAACAATATGCAGATAATTGTCAGTATGTTACGGATTCAAAGCAGTATGGTTGATAATCCGATGGTTTTTGATGTTTTACAGGAGAGTAAAAACAGGATCCTTTCGATGGCCATCGTCCATGAGAAGTTATACAGGACTGACAATCTTGTCAGTATTAATCTGCTTGAATACATCAATTCACTCGCAAATACACTTATTTCTGATTTTTTTCAAGATGAATCACTTGTGACATTTGACATTATCTGCGATCCTTCAATTGAAATGACAATAGATGCCGGCATTCCGCTTGGACTTATCATGAACGAGCTTATTACCAACTCATTTAAACATGGGTTTCATCCAGGCCAGAGAGGGAAAATTGGAATCTCTATTGATACAGGACAGGGTATCCTGGAGATTGTATACCGTGACAGTGGGAAAGGATTACCTCCTGAGTTCGACTTAGAAAAGAGTGATACTCTTGGTATGCAGATAATATCCAATCTCATCTTCCAGTCAAACGGGGAGATCTCATTTTCAACCGATAATGGTACGGTTGTGAAGATGAAAATACCTATTCAGGAGGGTTTTATTATCGGAGATGGAGAATATGCCGCAAGGGAGTAAAATACTGATAGTTGAAGATGAGATGCTCATTTCAATGGAAATAAAGCAAAAGCTTATGGAAATGGGATATAATGTGGTAGGTCAGGCAATAACAGGAGAATCTGCAATCCAGAAAGCAGGAGAGAAAAAACCTGACCTTATCCTGATGGATATCCGACTCAAAGGTGAGCTGGATGGTATTACAGCTGCAAAGCGGGTTATGGAATTATATGACATTCCAATTATTTTTCTGACTGCACACTCTGATAAAGCAACTCTTGAACGTGCAATCGCAGTTTCTCCTTCTGGTTATCTCCTCAAACCATTCAAAGGACGAGAGCTGATGACAAATATCGAGATGAGTCTGCATAAGCACCGGATAAAACAAAAAGTCCGGGAAGAGGTTCATCCTGAGGCATTGTCAGTCCTTGGAAAAAAGATAGATGCAATAATGCTTCCGGTTGCAGTTATCTCTGATACTGGTGTTATCAAGGAAATTAACCAAATTGCAGCAGATCTTGGTGGTTTTTTACGACAGGAACTATTAGGCCGGCCTGTAAATGCAATTTTCGAAATACAACAGGAAGGTAATGAACCGGTTTTAGTAGACGAGTCTGGAATAAAGATTATTCTTCCTGACCAGGTATCACTTAAGCGAAAAGATGGAACCATGGTTCCAGTGACACTTACCGGCGGATTTATTTTTTATGACAGGGACCATCCTCCGGAATACCTTGTTCTTATTGAGGGTGCGGAGATTACCACTACATCAACTCATATCGGACCGGAGATGATTCGACACCTGATGGCTATTACAGAGATTCTCAAATTTCCAGCATTTGTCATAGATAAAAGTCTGATGCTGACCGGACACAATCAATTATTTGCTGAATTAGCAAATAAGGCGGGAATCAGCCAATATATGCTGAACCGGCCCTTGTATGAAACTCCGAAGTTCTCTTTTTTTGGAGACGTGCAGGATCTCAAGGAAATTTTCAGGTCAGGGGATTTAGAGAGGCGAATCCGAAAGTATGTCTTTGGAAAAACGGTTAAATTCATAGAGTTTACCCGAATTCCATTAAAAAAGGAAGGAGTTACTACACATATTGCAACTATCATGGCAGATGTTACTGCAGAACGCCATGCAGTGTACGAGGCTGAGAAGATAAGAAAGGAGTATACAGAGCTTTATCTGACACTTGAAAATATCAGGGGATTATCAGCAGATTTGAGAACGTCAATCCATGATCTGTTGACAAAAATTTTCGAAGATGAACCGCTTGAGAGCGGATATGCACAGGAGAAGATTGATGAGGTTTCTGATATAATGTCTCAGATTGATACTGCCTGGATTTTATATGCAGAAATCAGGGATCAGATGGCAAAAAAGGAATATATAGTATGAAAATTATGGACAATTTTCTATTATATGATTGATTTTCTGGTATTCAGAGGTGATCATCTGCCGAAGTTCATCAAGGCTATGAAGAATTTCTATATTATCGTCTGCTTCCCCTTTCATCAATTGTTCCCGTTTTAATAAGGTTTCATGAAGAAACTGTAGGATCCTTTTCTTTTTTATTACATCCCTGCAGACTGATGCCTGTTCTGAAGTTAATCCGGATGATATTGCCCGTGAATACTGTTCCTTACTTTCATTGATTATTTCTTTAGTATCATCAACCACTTTTAACAGCATGGT
>JAQVIE010000113.1 GCA_028695895.1 Methanospirillum sp.
CAGGAAAACGTGTGGATGTAACCGGAACGGTGCTCGTCATGGCACCTGAGAAACGCACCAATATGCGAATCAAGAGATAGAGGCTCATAATGGCAAAAAATATCGGATTAAACGTCCCAGTCCCAGAAAAGGAATGTGATGACGTAAACTGCCCGTTTCACGGCACCTTGCCGGTGCGCGGCCAGGTGATCACCGGCAAGGTCGTGAGCGATAAAATGACAGGATCGGTTGTAGTTAAACGGGACTACCTCCATTTTGTCAGAAAATATCAGCGATACGAGAAACGGAGTTCAAAAATCCATGCACACAATCCCCCATGCCTGTATGCAAGGGTGGGTGACATGGTTAGTATAGCAGAGTGCAGACCGCTCTCCAAAACAAAAACTTACGTAGTTGTTGAGGTGGAGGACCGGGCATGAAGGGTCTTGGGATAAAGGTCCCCCGTTCAATCAATACCGGAACAAAGCTCATCTGTGCAGACAATACCGGAGCCAGGGTTGTTCAGGTTGTTTCCGTATTCGGATATCATGGTGTCCGTCGTCGTCAGCCAAAGCTTGGTCTTGCAGACATCGCAACCGTATCTGTAAAGAAAGGTACCCCTGATATGCGGAGAAAACTCATCCGCGCTGTTGTTATCCGTCAGAAAAAGGAGATTAGACGCCCAAGCGGCATCCGTCTTTCTTTTGAGGATAATGCAGTTGTTGTTGTGGATGAAAAGAACGATCCAAGAGGAACCGAGATTAAAGGACCGGTAGCCCGTGAAGTTGCAATCCGGTACCCCAGGATCGGTTCAATGGCCACCATTATTGTGTGAGGAGCAGGTGCATGGTACGAATAATTAGCAGTCAGCCAAGAAAACAGAGAAAAGCCCGGTATAATGCTCCACACCATATGCGAGGCTCACTCCTGCATGCATCCCTCTCCAAGGATTTACAGGGGAGGTACAAACGCCGGAGTATCAGGGTTATCAAAGGCGACACGGTAAAGGTTCTTCGTGGAGATCATACCGGAACTGAGGGAAAAGTGGACAATGTCAACACCAAGAGCCTGAAAATTGTTGTTGACGGAGTATCCGTCAAAAAAGCAGATGGTTCTGAAGTTCCCCGCCCGATTGATCCATCCAACGTGGTGATTACCGATCTGAACCTGGAAGACAAGCGACGTGAACAAAAACTGAGCGGTGAGTAAATATGGGACATCACCTAAAGCGGGTAGTATCACCAAAATCATGGGGAATATCACGAAAAACGGACAAGTTCGTTACGAAGACCTCCCCAGGCCCGCATAATAAAAATGCACTTCCGATTGTTGTCTGGGCACGTGACCATATGGGTATCGTCCGCAGTATGAAGGAAGCAAAGTACGTTCTTCGTGAACGTGACATCATTGTAAACGGCAGACCTGTACGCCATCCGGATATGGGAATTGGTATCTTTGATATCATTTCAATTCCGAAAAGCGGAAAACATTACAGGATTCTTCGTGACAAGAAAGGCCGCCACATTTCCATCCCGATCGATGAAGAAGCATAATCTTCCCGTCTTGTTAAGATTACCAACAAGACCATTGTGAAAGGAGGAAAAATCCAGCTGAACCTTCGTGACGGATCAAATGTTCTGACAGACAAACAGTACAAATCCGGCGATTCAATCGTCCTCTCCCTAAAGGAAGGACAGAAGAATGATATAATTGATCATTTCCCATTTCAGGCCGGAAACATGGCAATGATCATCGGAGGAAAACACTCCGGCGTTGTCGGAAGAATTATTGAACGGATCACTGTTCCAGGCAGCATTTCAAACCGTGTCCTCCTTAAAAATGAGGAATCCGGCGAATCCTTTGAAACAATCGATGATTACGTGGTAATGGTCGGACGGGAATCATCTGCAATTGATCGCTGGGGGATTGAGGAATGAATCCAAACCGTTCAGTGGCCATTGACAAGGTGGTTGTTCACATGGGTGTCGGCGAGGCTGGTGATAAGTTAGTCAATGCCGAGCAGATCATGTCCGAAATCACTGGAAATACCCCGGTCCGGAGTGTTGCAAAACAGACCCTTCCGGCATTCGGTATCCGAAAAGGCGGACCTATGAGCTGCCGGGTTACTCTCCGTAAAGACACTGCGGAGAAATTTCTCGAATCTTCACTCAGGATCGTTGAAAATACATTAAATTCCCGTGCATTTGACAAACAAGGTAACTTCTCCTTTGGTATTGAAGAACACACCGATTACCCTGGGCAGAGTTATGATCCAAAGATTGGTATCTATGGCCTTGATGTTACCGTTGTTCTCAGGAGAAATGGTGCACGGATTGCAAAACGGCACATCCAGCAGAAAAAGCTCTCATTAAAGCAGATGGTCACTGTTGATGATGCGAAGTCCTTCCTTAAGGATCGCTATAATGTGGAGGTACAGTAATGGCCAATATTAAGGCTGGGAAAGAACAAACCAGGATATTTGGACGTGGTTCCCACGAATGTCTTCTTTGCGGCCGGAAACAGGGAATTGTCCGCAGATATAATATCTACTTCTGCAGGCAGTGTTTCCGTGAATGGGCACCGAAAATGGGCTTTAAAAAACTGAACTGAGGGGAGTTTCATGGCAAGACAGAATACAGTGGCGGATGCTATGAGCACGCTGAAGAATGCCTCTGATACCGGCCGGGCAGAATGTGTTGTCCAGCCGGCAGGCAGACTGATTGGTGAGCTCCTCCGCATTATGAAAGAAGCTGGATATATCAGGGAATATACCCGGATTGAAGATGGACGTGGTGGTCAGTTCAAGGTGGTCATGTCAGGTTTGATAAACAAATGTGGCTGTATCTCTCCCCGTTACTCGGTCTCTCTTGATGAGATGGAATATTGGGAACAACTGTTTCTCCCGTCCAAGAATATCGGTATGCTCATGATCTCCACATCAAAAGGAGTCATGGGACATCATGATGCCCGCCGGAATGGAGTTGGCGGTGAACTGCTCGGATACGTATACTGAGGGAAAGAATGGCTGTTGAAAAAGTAGTACCCATCCCCTCGGGAGTATCTGTCACGATGGAAGGGACCGTCCTGAATGTAAAAGGATCAAAAGGAGAACTTCAGCGTGACATGTGGTTTCCGGGCATTAACATCACTATAGGCTCCGAAGACGTCAGATTTTTCACTAAATCAGAGAAAAAAGCCGTCACTTCAATGGTAGGAACCCTTGCAAGCCACTGCTCTAACATGTGCACTGGTGTTACCTTAGGATACCTGTACAGCATGAAAGTGGTATACAGTCACTTTCCTATCCAGATCAAAGTGGTTGGAGATACCCTTGAAATTGTGAATTTCCTTGGAGAAAAGCACCCAAGATATGCACGTATACTCCCTGGAACATCAGTCAAAGTCGGAAGTGATGAGGTAACTGTAACTGGTATCAACAAAGAATTTGTAGGTTCCACTGCAGCAAATATAGAGCGTGCAACCCGTATCCGGAAACGTGACCCACGTGTATTCCAGGATGGTATATATATTGTCGCACGGGGTGAGCAGTAATGGCAGATGAAATCCGCCGGCTTTTAAAGGTACGGAAATCAAAAGATGCACGTTTTAAACGCGAGGGCGTTGACAAGAAGGACAGGATCAAGGATTCCTGGAGACGTCCCCGCGGTCTTCACAGCAAACAACGCAGGCAGAAAAAGGCAAAAGGTCCGCTTCCAACCCCTGGTTACGGAAGTCCGCTTGCTGTAAGAGGAATGCACCCGTGTGGTCTCAGGGAAGTCCGTGTGTTTAACCTGAATGACCTTGAAGGAGTTAATCCATCTACGCATGCCATCAGGATCGCTGCAACTGTAGGTCGCAAAAAGCGCGAACTGGTGCAGAATAAAGCAGCAGAGCTGAACATTCGTATTCTGAACTGGAAAGATGCAACTCATCCGGGTAAAAAGAGGGTTGCAACTGATACTGTTGCAATCGAAGAGGATCATAACGAGGAGGAAGAGTAAATGAGTCAGATTTCTGGTCAGAGACACCTCGCCGCAAATGTTCTTGGATGTGGAGTGAACCGGGTATGGTTCAACCCTGAAAAGATAACAGAAATTGAGCAGGCTATCTCAAGGGAAGACATCAGAAACCTGATCCAGGATGGTGCTATTGCAGCCCACCAGAAGCGGGGAAACTCCCGTGGCAGAGCCCGTGTAAAAATGGCCAAACGCAGTTATGGTCATTGTAAGGGTCCCGGTCGCAGGAAAGGAGCCGCCGGATCACGTACAAATAGTAAAGATCGCTGGATTCAGCGTATCCGTGCCCAGCGTCGTGTTCTCCGTGAACTTCGTGAGTCAGGAGAGATAGATCGCTCGGTTTACAGGAAATTTTACCGCCGTGCAGCAGGAGGACAGTTCAGAACTATCTCCCACATGAAAGCACAGATTGAGATAGGGAGGGAACAGTAATGGCAACAGGTCCACGTTACTTCGTAGCATTTCGCCGCCGGCGTGAAGGAAGAACCAATTATCATACCAGGACGAGGCTTGTTGTAGCTACAAAGCCACGCATGGTTGTACGGAAGACTAACAGGCACATCATATGCCAGGTAATTACTGCACACATGGATGGGGACAGAACCCATGTTGCAGCAAATTCTTCAGAACTCCGGAAATTCGGGTATGAAGGATCACTAAACAACACTCCTGCAGCATATCTCACCGGGATGCTTCTTGCAGTCAGGGCTTTAAAAGCCGGTCAGGAAGGAGTCATCCTGGACATTGGTCTTCACCGTGCAACCCGGGGTGCCCGGGTATTTGCTGCCCTGAAAGGTGCAGTGGAAGCTGGTTTTGATATCCCTCACAATGAGGAGATTCTTCCGGCAGATGAGCGGTGTAAAGGAGAACACATTGCGAACTATGCTCCGGACCGGGCTGGCAGCCTTCCTGCGAATGTTGCAGCGACGGTTGACGCTATCATGGGGGAGCTGAACTGATATGGCATTTGACAAGTCAGAATGGGTGCCCCTGACCGGCCTTGGACGTATGGTCCAGGCAGGGGAGATAAAGAGTATTGACGAGATACTCGGCAGCGGGAAACCCATCAAGGAACCTGAGATCGTTGATGCATTCCTCCCTGATGTCGTCGATGAGGTGCTCGACATCAATATGGTACAGCGGATGACCGACTCTGGTCGTCGGGTAAAATTCAGAGCTGTTGTAGTTGTTGGAAATCGAGACGGGTATGTCGGATTCGGACAGGGAAATGACTCTCAGGTAGGCTATGCAATCAAGAAAGCTATCATAA
>JAQVIE010000114.1 GCA_028695895.1 Methanospirillum sp.
AAGAGTTGATGCAGGTAAACATACATCTGTCACCTGTGATGATCCTGTTGATAAAGTTATTGTGATAGACCAGTCACCAATTGGAAGAACACCACGTTCAAACCCTGCAACCTATACCAAAGTTTTTGATGAAATACGAAATATCTTCGCCGAAACAAAAGAGGCAAAGATGAGGGGATACAAAGCCGGACGGTTTTCATTTAATGTTAAAGGCGGCAGATGTGAAGCATGTCAGGGAGATGGCCTGATAAAAATCGAGATGAATTTTCTACCTGATGTCTACATAGAATGTGAAGAGTGTAAAGGGACAAGATATAACCAGGAGACTCTTGAGGTAAAATACAAGGACAAATCCATAGCTGACGTCCTTGCAATGAGTGTGGATGAGGCTATTGAACTATTCTCAGCCATACCTAAGATCAGGAACAAATTACAGACTCTTGTAGATGTAGGCCTTGAATACATCAAACTTGGTCAGAGTGCAACAACCCTTTCAGGCGGTGAAGCACAACGAATCAAACTCACGAGAGAACTGTCAAAACGGGCGACAGGGCAGACAGTCTATCTACTTGATGAACCGACAACCGGACTGCATTTTCATGATGTCCGAAAACTTATCCAGGTCTTTTCTGAACTGGTGGCGAAAGGAAACACGGTTATCGTCATTGAACATAATCTCGATGTCATCAAGTCTGCAGATTATATCATCGACCTTGGCCCTGAAGGAGGGGATGCCGGAGGAGAGATAGTTGCTACAGGAACACCTGAAGAAGTAGCAGGAAACCCTGCCAGTTACACCGGAACCTTCCTTGCAAAGATGCTTCCTGTAAAACCCCGGGAAAATGCCAGGAAAAGAACTCCACGAAAAGCAAAAACCTGAACAAATGGGGACAATGATGCACGGTGGTTATTGATCTTTCAACTATCCCGGAAAATCCGGGATGTTACCAGTTTAAAGATGAATTTGGAGATATACTTTATGTAGGCAAGGCCAAAAATCTTAAAAAGCGGGTATCAAGTTATTTTCAGAAGAAGAGTATCACACCAAGAATTGATATTCTTGTCTCCCTGATCAGGGACATTGATGTCATTGTCACATCATCTGAAGTCGAGGCACTTATCCTTGAAAATAACCTGATTAAAAAATATCAACCGAAATACAACATAGATCTGAAAGACGCGAAGAGTTACGCATTTATCCATATATCAAATGATCCCTTCCCAAGGATAGGAATCGCCCGTGAGAGAACAAATAAAAAAAACGGAACATTTTATGGACCGTTTGTATCTGCGGCAGAACGTGACCAGATATTAAAATTTGTCAAACAGACTTTTCATCTCCGGACATGCAGGAAGATGACAAAACGGGCCTGTCTCAGGTCCCATCTTGGAACCTGTGCGGCTCCGTGCACAGGAAAAATATCCGAACCAGAGTACCAGTACCTGGTAAAAAGTGCTGATTATCTCCTAAAAGGTAAAAACCAGGATCTTATTGCTGGTCTCCAAAAAGAGATGCAGGCATGTGCTGATTCTCAGGAATATGAAAAAGCACTTGTGATCAGGGACAGGATAACAGCGATTGAGAACCTGTCAGAACGTCAGTATGTTCAGCGGCAGAAAAAATCAGATGAACATATTATAAACTACCTTGTATCAGGAGAGACAGTATATCTTATTCTCTTCCATGTTGAACGGGGGTCGCTTACAAGCAAGGAAGAGTTTGTGTTTCCTGAGGCTGAGGACTTCCTTGATGAGTTTATACTCCAGTACTATTCAACCACAAAACCCCCAAATGAACTCATACTTCCATCAGTTCCTGGTTCTGGAATACCTGAATACCTTGCCCATGTCAGGGGTACGCATGTAACAATAACCATCCCAAAACAGGGTGAGAAGAAACATCTTCTAAATCTTGCATTTAAAAACCTGGAAGTCTCCTTCTTTACCGGAAAGATGAGACTTGCAGAACTTGGTGAAGCGCTGCACATGGATACACCTCCGGAAGTTATTGAATGTTTTGACATCTCCCATCTCCGGGGTACAGGGACGGTTGCATCCATGGTCTCATTCAGGGATGGAAAACCAGACAAAAAAAATTATCGAAGGTACAAAATTAAAACCGCCGGACCATCTGACGATTATGCTGCAATGGCTGAAGTAGTGAAACGGCGATATTCCCGGCTTATTCAGGAGAACACCCCGATGCCTGACCTCATTGTGGTGGACGGGGGGCCTGGACAGCTGAATTCCGCACATACTGTTCTCAAGGAACTCTCCCTTACCATACCAATAATATCCATAGCAGAACGTGAGGAAAAGATATTTATCCCTAACAGAAATACTCCGCTCTCAATTCAGAAGAAAAGCCCGGCATCACTGCTCATCCAGGAGATAAGAGATGAAGCACACAGGTTTGCCATTACATACCAGAAAAAACTCAGACAAAAGAGCATGAAAGGATGACACAATTTCAACTGGTTTCAACCTTTAAACCAACCGGATCCCAGCCGGACGCCATAAAGCAGCTGGTTGAGGGTTCAAGGGCAGGAACCACATTTCAGACATTACTTGGGGTAACAGGATCAGGAAAAACATTCACGATGGCAAATGTTATCGAACAACTCCAGGTTCCAACCCTGGTCATTGCCCATAACAAAACACTTGCAGCCCAGTTATATCATGAATTCAGGGACTTTTTTCCAGATAACCGGGTAGAATACTTTGTATCATATTACGATTATTACCAGCCTGAATCATATATTGCAAAAAAAGACCAGTATATTGAGAAAGATGCCCAGATAAATCCAAAAATTGAGATGATGCGACTCTCTGCAACTGCATCACTCCTGAGCCGAAGTGATGTGATTGTTATAGCATCAGTATCCTGTATCTACGGTCTTGGCCGGCCTGATACTTACAAGAGAATGGGTTTTGATCTTGGTGTCGGCCAGAAAATGGGGAGAAGGGAGATTATCAGCCGCCTGGTTGACAATCAGTACGAGAGGAATGAGATAGAGATAATTCCAGGAAGGTTCAGGGTGAAAGGGGACATTATCGACCTGGTTCCCAGTTATTATAATAATATCATCAGAATTGAACTCTTCGGAGATGAAGTAGAAAGAATCACTGAGATAAACAGGACCACTGGAAACCCGGTTGAACGACTGAGACATATCTACGTGTATCCTGCCAGTCATTATGTCATTGATGAAGAACAAAAAGAACAGGCACTTGTCGAAATAGAAAAGGAACTGAACGAGAGGCTTCCCCATCTTGGCATGCTGGAGGAACACCGGCTTTTTCAGAGGACAATGTATGATATCGAGATGATCCGTGAGACCGGGTCATGTAAAGGAATTGAAAACTATTCACGGTTCTTTGATGGAAGAAAACCAGGGGAAAAACCATACTGCCTTCTGGACTATTTCCCAGGTAACTTTCTAATTTTCATCGATGAAAGTCACCAGACTCTTCCTCAGGTCAGGGCCATGTTTAATGGCGACCGGTCAAGAAAGACTCCTCTTGTAGAATATGGGTTTCGTCTTCCGTCCGCTTTTGATAACAGGCCACTCAGGTTTATTGAGTTCGAACAATACCTGACCAATGTCATCTGTGTCTCTGCAACACCTGGTGACTATGAACTTGAACACTCAACACAGGTGGTTGAGCAGATTATCCGGCCAACCGGTCTCGTTGATCCGGTTGTAGAGGTCAGGCCTATCCAGGGACAGATGGAGAATATAAAATTCGAGATTCAAAAAACCATCAAAAGGGGAGATCGTATCCTGATAACAACCCTGACAAAGCGGCTTGCAGAAGAACTTACCGAATACCTCCTGTCTCATGGGGTAAAAACCCGCTACCTCCACTCTGATATTGATACCCTTGAACGGACTGAGATCATAAGGGAACTTCGTCTCGGAACATTTGATGTCCTGGTTGGCATTAATCTCCTCAGAGAGGGGCTTGATATTCCCGAAGTGGGGTTTATTGGTATACTGGATGCAGACAAGGAGGGGTTCCTTCGTGATGCAAGAAGCCTTATCCAGATAATAGGACGGGCTGCAAGAAATTCTGAAGCTTTTGTTGTTTTATATGCAGATACCATAACCGGATCTATGCAGAAGGCAATTGATGAGACAGAACGAAGACGGGCACTTCAGATTGAATATAATATATCACATGGCATCACCCCAAAGACCATTCAAAAACCTGTGAGGGACCAGGAGATAGATCTCGGAAAGAAGAAAAAAGTTCCAAAATCGGCTTTACCAAACCTTATAATCAATCTGGAATCACAGATGAGATCTGCAGCACAGAGACTGGACTTTGAAGAGGCAATCCGACTTCGGGATCAGTTAACTGATCTTAGAAAAGAGATGGAATAGGGACAAAAAAATTACTGAACGGTGATGAAACCGTCCTTTGTTTTTATTGAACTTCCTTCATCACTAAAAACACTCAGGCTTACCGAGTAGTTGCCGGATCCTGAGTAGACATGAACAGGGTTCTGATCATATGACTTGACCGTGTCACCAAAGTCCCAGAGCCATGAAGTCGGGAATCCACGTGAACGGTCCTCAAACTGTACGGTAAGTGGGGACTTTCCTGATACCGGATGGGCGATAAAGTCTGCCTCAGGTTTTTGCAGGATGGTGATCGTCTCATATGCATAATCCTTGGCAATGAACGGCTTTTCGACCTGGTGAGTCACCTGATAGACACCTGGTGCAGTGTAATTGTGAGTTGCATTTTTCGATATGGCTCCTCTTGGCCCATCGCCAAAGACCCAGCCATATGCCACGCCGTCCGTATTCAAAGATGTATCAGTAAATCTTATCTGCACATCTGACTGGAGAATTCCACCCACCTTATCTACAGTAAATCCGGCAATCGGATTCTTGGTGACCTCAATATAATGCTCTTTCGTCTTGTTCACTCCATCAATCGCTGCGGCATTGTAGGCAGTCAGAGTAATGGTATAATTCCCAACCTCTGCAAAGTAGTGAACCGGTTCACGGGTTGTTGTTATCTCACCATCCCCAAAATCCCAGAACCAGTCAGTTGGATTATTCCTTGTAAAGTCCTTGAAGGTCACCGGATACTTTGGAGGAACTCGGGTTCGGTCAGCTTCAAAGTCTGGTTCTGGCGGAATAACAAAGACGGCCTCAATTGTGTGGTTATCAGTGATA
>JAQVIE010000115.1 GCA_028695895.1 Methanospirillum sp.
AGGTTTCTTTTTGTGTCTCCTCCTGCTTCATCAGTAACATCATCCAGGTACATGGTGCCTGCAAGATCGTCTGCACCGGCAAGCAAGGCCATCTGGGTCATTTTAACCCCAAGTTTTGGCCATGAAATCTGAATATGATCAAAATTATCCAGGAACAGCCTTGCAACTGCCGTAGTCACCAGATCGTCTCTGCCAGTTGGCCCTGACCTGACCAGGCCTCTCTCATAAAGAGAGGTATTATGATGGATATATGAAAGAAGCACCATCTCGGTAAACCCTTCGGTCTCATCCTGTATAGATCTTATCAGGTTCAGATGTTCTGCCCGGTCTTTGGGGGTTTCAGTAGAACCGTACATGATAGTTGCCGTAGACCGAAGCCCAAGGAGATGAGCTTCACGGATTATCTGCCTCCACACACCGGTTTTTACTTTTGCAGGGCATATTGTCTTTCTAACCTCATCCACCAGGATCTCTGCGGCTGTTCCCTGAAGAGTACCAAGACCTCCTTCCATTAGACGCTTAATGACTTCAGATGTTGAAAGACCTGCTTTTTTTGCGACAAAATCAACCTCGTCCGGAGAAAATGCATGGATGTGAACTGAGGGATGTATCTCATGAACCCATCGCATGAACTGAAGATAAGTTTCAAGGGTGAAGTCCGGGTGAACTCCTGAGAGAAAACAGATCTCAGTTACCTTTCGTTCTTTTGCAGACTGTATCTGTTCTTTTATCTCATTCTCATCAGACAGGTATGCTCCATGGCTGTCTTTTGCCTTGCCAAACCCGCAGAATCCACAAAGATTTTTGCAGATATTTGTGATATGAATGTTCTGGTTTCTGACAAATGTAACCCGGGTTCCGTTTTTTCGTCTGCAAACCTCATCTGCTGCTCGAAAGAGATCATACACCTCAGGGCCGGTGACTGAAAAGAGAAAAGCAGCCTATTCAGAGGTGAGACGATGACCGGCAAGGGTATCTGATAAAAGAGCCTTAAGGTTCATGGTCTGACCTTTTTCCCTTTTTTATCTTTTTCTTCCCGTTTTGCCTGGCTTCTTAGGTAGAGTTCATGAAGGACCATTATTGCAATCACGATGATTATTACAGGAACAATATTCAGAGGAAGGTATCCGACAAGCGGGACTTTGTACATTGCTTTCCCAATGATCCATTCCTTTTTAACCGGTTCAATAGGACCGCCAAGGTTTCGGTAATTTGACCATCCGACCTGATCGATCACCGGGTTATTATCACCCTTGGTAATATATCCGGCATTAGGAGCGGTATAGGTACCAGTTCTCATACCTGCAGTGACAGGAATCTCCTCACCTTCTTCAACCCAGAACATGGCACGGTGAATGATAGGATGCAGCTCAGTGTTACCGTTCGGCCTGAAAATGATAACATCTCCAGGCATTTCGAACTTTTCATACCCTGAGATCCTGCCTTCTTCAAGACTTTGCAGTGTCCCGTACCGATCCCCGGCTACCACAAGTACAAGGTCTCCAACATCCATATGCGGAACCATACTTTCAGACTCTATGGTGACGATTGCCGGCCAGGTTCCACAAACAAGAAGCAGCACAGCAACAACTGCTCCGACAGTTATAAGAACTGATGCAATCTCTCTGACAGCCGAGGGAATCTGTTCTTCACTCTTCCAGAAGCGGATAATTTTTTCCTTTATTGGTTTTTTGGCGCTATGATCTGCCATGATGTCTGTATATGATTTTTAAGCTGGCCTCTTAAGGGTTCACTTTAGTGTATGATATAATGACAAAAGGTTACACATGCTTTGCATGAGGCTATATTTCCCTGCAGGCAGAAGGTACTAATGCAGAATGCTTGATAGCTCCGTGATCGTGGAACGGTTCCTGGATACAAAACTTCAGGTACACCCTGATGTGGTCAGATATATCTGTGAAAAAAAAGATGAGCGGCTGATTGACCAGATAATTTCAGGAGTCCCGGATGACTGCCTGGTAGTCTCTTTAAAGCATATCCCTGGCATTGTTCCATCCCGTGAAGGAGTCAGGTTTTTGTGTGATCCTGAAGTGGAAATTATCTCAGGACGAATGGGCACTGCAAAACCTGTAGGGAAAGTTGAGGATTATATCTCGTATTTTGCAGATCGGTTCGGGAGACTTTCAGGAATGATAAGGGGCAGGTGCAGCCCTGTCCCGATTGAAGCTCTCAAACGAAACTCCAGGTTTAAGCAGGAAGAATTTTCAGTCTGTGGTATGGTCATGGATGTAAAAAACACCGGAAACGGGCATAGAATGGTTGAACTTGAAGATCCGACCGGTTCGGTGAGCGCCCTGTTTAACAAGGATCGTCCGGACTTTGCAGAAGCAGAACGGATTGTTCCAGATGAAGTTATCGGAGTCAGGGGTTCACTTTCAAATGAGGGTAATCTCATCTTTGCCGACCAGATCTTCAGGCCAGACATTCCATTCTCCCATGTCTCCTATACAAGTGAGCGGAAAGGTGCCGCAGTTCTCATCTCTGATATCCACGTTGGAAGTGACACCTTTCTTGAAGATGCCTGGAACAGATTTGCAGACTGGCTTAGCGACAGTGAGGTATCATATCTTCTTGTTGCAGGAGACCTGGTGGATGGTATCGGTATCTACCCTGACCAGGACAAAGAGCTGGTCATCACCAATATTTATGAACAGTATGATGTGCTGGGAGAGATGTTTGCCGAGCTTCCCTCACATATCAAAGTCATCCTGTCTCCCGGGAACCATGACGTGGTCAGGGGTGCAGAGCCCCAGCCGGTAATCCCGGAGAAATTCAGAGGTTCATACCCGGATTCATGCATATTTGTCGAAAATCCGGCACTTATCAGCCTGCAGGGTGTCCGGATTTTAATGTACCATGGCCGTTCATTTGATGATCTTATCGGACTTATGCCAGGGGCAAGTTATGAAAAAGCCCACGAAATAATCCCGGAGATGTTGAAACGAAGACACCTTGCTCCATGTTATGGTAGAAAAACACCAATAGCAGCAGATATTATTGACCGGCTTATAATTGATCCTATTCCTGAAGTTGTGCATACCGGCCATGTCCATATCTATGGTATCAGCAGGTACCGTAATGTCCTTGGAATCAACTCAGGAACATGGCAGAGCCAGACTGCCTTTCAGAAACAGATGAATATCCAGCCTACACCGGCAGTTGCAATTGCACTGGATTTAAAGACATTGCAACCAGCAGTTTACGACTTTATGAATGGTTCACCGGAACCACTCGTTTTATAATCAGTGGCTTGTCAGCTTCCTGTTCCTGCCTGATATACCAGGCAAGCAGCGTTGCATCTGCCTCCTGTTCCCATGATATTAGCTCCATGTCTCCAGGAATAAGCCGTAATGCAGCCCGTATTGTTTTTTGAGCTTCAGGATACCTGCTAAGATCCATAAGAACCCTGGCATACCCCTTTTGTCCTTCTGCAAAAAAAGGATCCTGTCGCACCGATCGCTGGTATAAATTTTTAGCATCAGAAAGTCTTCCTGACTTCTGTGCAATCATGCCAAGATGTGCCAGAACCTCTCCATCACCTGGCATAAGGGCATTGGCCTTCTCACATGCTTTTTCTGCTTCGGAGTACTTTCCTTCTGCAGCAAGTATAGTCCCCCAGGTGTCAAGAAAAGGACCATAATCAGGTTCCCGGCTTATAACCGGTTCCATTATTCGTCTTGCATCTGCTGTAAACCCAGCCATGCAAAGGATATACGCCCTGGCATTGTCCAGTTTCAGATCATCAGGGTACTGTGTCTGAAGGCTTACAATATGGTAAAGAGCTGTATCATAATCCCGCATTCTGTTATACATGAATGCAAGAAGAAGGACGCTGTCACTGGTCAGGTCATGAGAAGGTATGCTAAGAAGTACATTGATTGCTTTTTCATATTCACCCTTATCTGAAAGACCCAGGGCAAGTTTCCGGTACAACAGGTCCCGGTGTTCTATCAGAGTGTCAGCATCAAAATCCTGAAGAGATCCGTTTTCAAACAGGGTAAGCAGCTTGTCCTGTTTAAAGGTGAGAATATCGGTAATATTTTGTTCAGAGGCAGAGACCCCGTTTACCCAGGCTATGGAGAGGCAGAGAAGGGTAAAGAAAGTTATCCTGGTATGAATGGACATAAATCAGATATGCAGGGAAGTTACTCGTTTTTCACTGTGATGAGTTGCCGGTGGTTTTCTCATCAGACATCAGATTTTCGGCGATAATCTGAAAAGTCTGGCATTATATGTACCTGTTTTTCCTGATCTGCCTTATCTTTGATGGTCATATATGCCAGATTTTGCAGAAAAAATGACAGCCATGCCCTATATCTGTTTATCCTTACCATTATTCTCACACCCTGAATTCTTTTTATTAAACCAGTAACATTTCGGGGTTTCGCCCATTATCACTTTTTTGATACCGCGCTCTTCCCAGCTTCATGAGTAATGATGATTTAAGTTGATTATTGCGCGACACGCAAACCGGATCCAATTAACCCATCCATCCATACCAGGCAGTGAGGTATAGAATTAAAACATAACAACCAGCTATTCCGGGATAATTTCTCCTCATACTGAAAACCAGAGGCAAAATCTGATGAATGAATAATTCCTTCATTGTAAACATAATCGTTAATAAGATTAGTGTCGTTTTTTTTGATGATCAGTTTCCCGATAGCCTGGCGAATCCTGAACCGGATAATCAGATTTACACATGTGAAACCTATAATTGCCGGTCAGACTGCCATGTGACAGGGATATGATCACATAACCCTATTGTCCGGGATGGGTATGAAAGGAAAGAGACACGGTGTCTGATATCTTATGGAAGGAAAGAGGCTGTACGTCGGCAACCTGACGTACTCTGTAAAAGAAGACCAGCTGAAGGATTTATTCTCGCAGTATGGTGAAGTAGTCAGTGTAAAAATTATCGAACAGAAAGGGTTCGGATTTGTAGAGATGGCCACCAGCGAAGAAGCCCAGGCAGCAATGGACGCTCTGAACCAGACCGTTTTTGAGGGGCGGACCATGAGGATTGATGAGGCAAGACCAATGCAGCCAAGGCGGGATTACGACCGTGGATCCGGCGGCGGCGGGTATGGCCGTGGCAGGGGATAAGGTGGAGGCCGTCATTACTAACTCAACATTTTTTCGCTATTGAACTGTCACTACCTTTTTATGCGGCCTTCCGAATGTGACCGAGAC
>JAQVIE010000116.1 GCA_028695895.1 Methanospirillum sp.
ATGGCAGATATCGTCATCCCGAACAGGCGTACCCTCTCTACGTGAACCCCAAGTCCTTTTGCCGTCTCATTTCCTGCATCTATGGCATTGTAGTTCCAACGATTAAAAAGGAAATAAATGCAGGAGATGATAACAAGGATTGTCATAAGACCAAGCTCAGACCAGCTTGCCCTGCTGACATCACCAAATGTCCAGAATACCACTGCAGCAAGCTGTGTATCTGATGCAAAAAACTGAAGAAACATCGTCCCAGCGGTAAACAGTGATGACAGAGCTACCCCGGTAAGGACCATGACTTCAGGTGATGCTCCCCTTATCCTGGATATCATGAGGATGATTGCCGTTGCTATCATACAGAAAACGAATGCCGAGATTGTGGTGACATATGGGTTATTGATGGTAATTGGATTGGCGATGGTGGACTGGATTTTGCCTGTTCCAAGTACTATCACAGAAACAGCTGCACCAAAGGCTCCTGCATTTGAGATTCCCAGGGTAAACGGGGATCCAAGGGGATTGCGGAGAATGGACTGCATGACAACTCCGGCAACTGACAGACCTACCCCTGCCACTATGGCAGTAAGTGCCTGGGGGAGCCGGATATTCCAGATTATTGCATCCCATTTATGGTTAACATTCTGACCTAAAAGGGTCATAAGAACATCATATGGCGGAATTGATACGGCACCAACCGATATTGACAGAATAAAGAGTAAAAATAAAAGGATAATTCCAAAAATAATCCAAAGAACTTTTCCCCTGACATATGAGAGGTAATCTGAGGGAATGCTCCCGTCAGCTACATGCATGGAATACCTCTCCGAAAAGAAGAGTCTGGTAAGATATTATCATTCTTCATCAGATAGAGATCTGAGTCAATCCCATGTCTTTATACTGGGTATTAATCTTGTTCAGCGGAGATGCACCAAGGAACATGGTCATAATCTCATCACCTTTTGATTTTATATCGACATCCTCAAACCGATCAGGATATACTGCTTTTCCAATGAAATAAGCGTCAATTAAGATGTTTTCATAGTTTGTACTATAGAAATTGTACGGAAGAACACCATAGACCTTCTCTTCTTTTAATGCAGATAAGCCTTGTAATGCAGGATCACTCCTTAATTCACCGATTCCGCCTTCATTATCCAACTGGAGGGTTCCTACATCCATGAACAGGTATTCAGGATCCCAGTCAACTATTGCTTCTTTTGCGACATCTGCATGTTGTGTTCCCATCTTTCCTGCAGCATTTTTCACATTAACCCAGAGGAATGGTGGATACGCAGGTTCGGTTGAGATAATTCCATGAGCTCCGGCATAGTTGATGCCACCAATATATGCTGTCTTTACTTCTGATTCAGGGATATCGTTCGTTCGGCTTTTTAGGTCGATGATAGTCTCTTCGATATAAGTGATCAGTTCTTCTGCACGATCTTTATTCCCGATAATGTCTCCCATCAGGCGAAGGCTGTCAAACATCTCTTTCTGCTCTTTTGAGTCACGAAGTGATCCATAGGGGAACATTACAACTGGAATCCCCGTCTTTTCACTAAGTTTGTCTCCTTCTTCTGCATTGGTTGATGCTACAGTCCCGGTTCCGGTAAGGCCTGTTTTAAAGATCAATTCTGGCGCAATACCAATGATCTTTTCAGGATCATCCTTCCCCCTGAACTCACCAAATAAGGGATATTCTTTAAACTGAGGGTTTAAATGTGCATATCCTCTTGAATCCATGACCTGAGGTTCTTTCTCAATACTGTCAACACCCACAATGAGGTCCTGACCTTCAAGATATGTCAGGTAACGCAGGCATCCGGATCCTGAGCAGAGCACTTCTTTCACATCTGTCGGTATGGTAACTGTTCTTCCGTAACCGTCAGTGATTGTCTTTTTTGCAGCAGAGTCATCTGCCACACATGCCGGTACTGCAAAGAGTGCTACCAGCAGCATTAAAGCACAAAGCAATGATTTCAGGTTTGTCATTGTAATTATCAACTCTTTGTTTAATTGAAAATAATAAGGAATGGCTTTTACATCATTCCCAATACTTTGTACGGGTTATTCCCCGCTGTCTTCAATTTCGTCAGCAATGGTTCATCCACATCAAACTCTTTTAAGGTGGTGACAACCGCTTCCGGCCTGTCTGTGTACTCCATCATCCCGATGTCCTGGATAAGCTTTGGAGCCCAGGCTGGTCCTGTCCAGTCGGCAACACCTATCTCCTCACTTACGATGTCAAAGTCAAAACCAAGAGCAAGCCCTTTACCTGTCTTTGTTCCATCATTCCATCTGATGATAATTCCGGCCGGACGGGTACCGTACTTGGCAGTCAGGATTTTTTCATCCTCAGGGGAGAGAGCCATAACGAACATGCTGTTCTTCCCTGGGGTGCTGTCCCAGATCATCTGGAAGGCATCCTCTTTACACCAGTTCGGACAACCTATGTCGATATAGGTCTCAGCAGCTGCATTGGTGATCGGCAGGTTCTTTGCTACGTACTTGATGATCAGGTACCCGCTGTTAATACCAGGACAGAGATGATCATGAAATGCTGCAGCGTTCATGAAATCATAGTCTGCTCCTGCTGCCCAGGAGTTTGAAATACCAATCAGTGAAAATTCATTACCACCGAATTTTTTCTTGTTAAAAGTAATATTTCCATCATTTGGACTTGCAAGCATGGCATCCAGGTCAGCTACAATAAGTGAAACCTGGGAAAATGCCTTATCTGCAGAAAGGGATGCCCGTTCTTCAGCACTCATTGAAAGAAATTCAGAATCAGGTTCCATGTATGCAGCCATGCCGCTCTTTTTGTTGTAAAAGTAAAACCACAAAGGTTTCCAGTTTGGCCTGTTTACCTGGAAAAGATTATTATCTCCATTGAAAAGGCCGGATTTTTGTGATAATCCTGTAAGGGCACGTTCAGTGGTTTTACCTTTTATAACCGCGTGACCTGCATTTGTCAGTGCAAGGATATTACCATCCCCTGCTTCAAATTTCAGCAGATCCATTCCCACTTCAGCTGCCCTGGATCCAAGATCATATGCCAGGTCTTCATCGGCCAGGGCATATGTCGGGATGATAAGGCAGCACGCTATCACAAGAAGTGAAGTTATTCGTCTCATTCTGTTCCCCATTCATCCGATATGAGTATAAGTCATCAAACCATCCTGACGCTCATTACAAGATCTTAGTACGTATTACCTACTTGTAATATTTAACTAATCTATCCTGAACTCACATCACAATTAGTTATACGAATATTCATAAACTTATAACTTTTGAAAAAGATCTCCTTTTATATGATTTTTTTATTTCATCGATTTGACCTTTAATCTACAAACTAAATGAGTAGGTTGAATTTTAATAAGAAATATGATTGAAGATAATGATTTTGTTCATTTAGATGGGTATTATATCATCTTATGAGAAATATCTGTGAATATGTGTATCTCTCAACAAGCAAGAGAGCCTGTCCAGGGTGATTATGTATCATATGAACAGGCGGTAGAATTTCATGGCCATTCATGTGGAGGGCTCGCGAGCGGATACAGGGTTGCTATTGCTGCCATGAAGGCACTTGGAGTCGGGCGACCTAAAGACGAGGAACTGGTGGCAATTGCAGAGACCGATGCCTGTGGTGTTGATGCTATTCAGATGATAACCGGATGCACTGCCGGAAAAGGAAATCTTATCATCCACGATTATGGGAAACATGCATTTACTTTTTACTGCAGGCAGAGCAACAAGGCCGTCCGCGTCGTTACAAATCTTGACGGGTTAATGCCTGCAGAGATGGATGAACTGAGACCAAAAGTATTCTCCGGACAGGCATCTAAAGCAGAAATTGCCAGGTACCAGGAACTTGCGCACCTGGGTGTTGATGCAATCCTTGCAGCACCTGAAGAAAAAGTCATAAAACTGAACTTTGTGGATATGCAGCCACCGAAAAAGGCAAGGATATTTAAGTCCGTCTCATGTGAAAATTGTGGTGAGATGGTGGCTGATGCAAAAACCCGTGAACATGAAGGGAAACGGGTATGCATGACATGTTACCTTTCAGCAACCAGTTCTTAAAAACATCCACCTGATCCTTTTTTCAACTTAACTTGTAATTCTATTCTCATCCAGTGGCATTGAGAGGGTGTTTAAGTGCAGAAAAAAAGGACAACTCAGTTATTCTTATGGATATTCCTGGAAGGTCTCAGGTTGTAAAAGACGCGGGAATATCGAGTCGGTAAGTACCCTGAAACAGGAACTGATTTTTCGGAAGATTGGATAGGGATAAGGTGGTATAACCGGATAACATTTATTTTGTAATGAAAAGTCATGTATTTTCTTACCATTACCTTGTAAAAATAATTCAGGTACTTTTTTCAGGCCAAGACAAATTCTGCTATGTCCGCGGTATTGATACATTTCTCATCATCGCCACATTGGTAACATTATGGTCAGGTTCTGAAAAAAGGCTGTTGCAACTGGTTGCAACTGTTGCAACCGCACAAATTTAAATTTTCATAAGGTTTTTACTTTATTTTTCGGGTGACGGCTTTAAAAAAAAACCAGGTTCAACTTAACTTAGTCTGCCCATTTGGTTCTCAGTCAGATGTCAGGAGATGTTTTTTAAAAAAAACGAATTACTTTATTTATATGAGTTTCAGACTATTTTCCAGCGGTTTTAGCCATTTACCTTATAACCTGTTTCACACAACACTTGTATGTCACAAAGGGACCTGTGAAAAACCAGTGAATGATTCCTGGGTTCACAGGATCTCCTGAGGATGAGCGTCACTTAACATCTCCTCCTACATGTTATACTCTGTTCATCCTTGGAACCGAACTTAAACTGGTCTGATGCAGACCGGTTTTCCTCCTACTAAAAAAGCAAAGAAAATTTTTGGTGATAGATATGCTTCTGACAAACAGGTTTTCCAGGAAATACAATGAAAGACAGATATGCCTTATTAACTATCTGAAAAGCCAGTTAAAACCAGGTTCAAATTTCTTTAAATCCAAGTACATTGCCAAGGATACTGGTCTCTCTTCAAAAGAGGTGGGAACAAACATGGCAATTCTCTCAGAGATTTGTCCTGAGTTTAAGATCGAGCGGTATAGTTATTCAAACAGTACTACCTGGCTGGTGACCATGCCACAGGTATAAACAATA
>JAQVIE010000117.1 GCA_028695895.1 Methanospirillum sp.
CTACAGAAAAACCACTCCTTGACAGACTTGGTGAATCGACTATCAAGCTCCCTATTGGAAGTATATCAGGGATTGCAAGCAGTATTCTGACAGAATGCAAAATTCGTGGAATACCAGGCATTGGTCCTTTGGGAGAGACTATTAATGCACCTGATCCAAGAGCTGCTGCAAAAACCGTGGATGTCCTGAATACTCTTTATGATCTGCATATAGAGACAACCGATCTTATAGAACAGGCAGAAGAGATAGAAACGCAGATGCACAGACTGGCAGAAGATGTTCAGACCGCAGAGGAACAGACTGTCAGGAAAGAATCACAACTGCCAATGTATGGGTGATCTCCATGAAGTGTATTGCACTTACAGGAATTTTTCCCCAGGTTATTGATGAACTTAAAAAAGGTATACCACGAACAGTAGAGCTTACCAGTGCGCACAACATCATTTCACTCACACAGGTTGAACCAGGTTCACAGGTTTTTCTTACAACCATTGATTGTGAAGATGTTACCATGGGAGATACAGGAATTATCGTTGAAGTGATTTCCGTTGCAATTACCATGAAACATACAGTTGAATCAGGACTTGGTTATCATCTAATGGAACGTGAAAAATTATCCGCGCGAGTTAAGGTGCGGTTCCTCTCAAATACAACCATTCGTGAAAATATTACCAGGTGTTCAATTACAGAGCCCAGAATAGTGGATGTTGTCCGTCCGTTCACTTTTCATGCCGGGTGAACATCCTCACCCCTACCATTCTTAACGCTACTATTATCAGGTATTGACGTTAACAGAGTGAGGCATATCTTTGGGCCTGTGGCTTAGCCAGGATATAGCGTCGGGCTTCTAACCCGAATGTCGGGGGTTCGAATCCCTCCAGGTCCGTTATTTTTAAAAAAAAATTAAAGGTACATGTATCTGCTGATACGAATTACCTTATCATAGAAATGATACCGGGTACCATCGGTAAATAAAACATCAGCAGAAATCCTGTCCATGCAGTTATTAGTTGCAGTAAACACAACTTCATCACCTGCCCTGCTGCCAAGATTCTTTGTCTCCATTGAACCATCAGGGCCGATCCTGTGAACCTGTATTGTTTTGATCAGGTTTTGACCAAATCCACCCCTGAATTGAACCTCAATTCTGCTGATATCAACATTGGCCTGGATGATAACAGACTTGTTTGCCGGAATCTCCTGCACGGGATCAGGTTTGAAAAACGGAGAGTTGGCAATTTTTTCACAGGGATCAATAACTTCGTAATAATCAGCCGGACAAATACCCCTGATATACTGCATCATCTCATTTAAAATGACATAATTCTTACCATTTTTAAAATATGCCGTGCCGATAACCTGATCGCCACATCCTGAACCTTTTAAAACGACTGAGTTGCCAACAATATTTCCAATCACACCAGAGCTCCTGGTTCCGTCTGGACTTATTAACTCAACCTTTATCTCCTTCAGTAAAGACTGACCATACCCTCCTCTGAAAATTGCGGTTATGTACATTCCTTCCTGATTAAGTTGCACAGATGCAGTCAGGTTTGCCGGAGGCTGTACAGTCACTACAGGTGAAGGAAAAACCCCGGTTTCAGATGCAACTGATGAACAGGAGGCTAAAAAGGAGAACAATAATACTCCGCAGAAGATCCACTTCCATGTTCTCATACAAAAAACCATATGAGTGAATCCTACCGCCACCTATTTCAAGATTATGAATAAAAAAAAAAGGAATACTACCTGATTATTCAATAATAATATTTTTAATATCGTGTTCTCTCATTGCCAGCATCTTGGTACGGTTAAGGTTTTTTCCAGCCTTTCCGATTGCACGGCCACGATCTTCATCCCGGATGACTACATGAGCTATCTGATCGCCATGGTAATCTGAAAACTGCACCTCTTTCACCTGGGATGGATGGAAGCAGTTCCTGATAAACTGTGCCGGATCATCAGAATACTCTACAGCTTCAACCCTTTTCCCAAAAGATTCTGATGCTTTTTTAATGTTGATACCTTTTTTTCCAATAGCAAATCCCATATCACCGGGATTTACTACGAAAATCAGGCAGTCATCTTCACTATTATCAATGACATCACGACTACCCGCGCCGGTGATCTTCTCAAACCGGGCGATAAGTGCGATCGTCTCTTCATTCAGGACTACTCCCATGCAGCCTCGTTACCTGGAAAGGGTAAGAATATCAGAGTCACCAGACTCTTCGATTGCAAGTGCGCTCACGATGAA
Organism: Methanospirillum sp.; assembly: GCA_028695895.1. Classification (GTDB taxonomy): domain Archaea; phylum Halobacteriota; class Methanomicrobia; order Methanomicrobiales; family Methanospirillaceae; genus Methanospirillum. Next base: position 2,258 of record JAQVIE010000117.1, read on the forward strand.
GGGTTTACCACAGGCACGGCCAAGCTGGACACCTGATCCTTCATAGGTATACGTCTTTACATCATCCTTTCCACTAAGATAACTGGAAAATTCTGAAGGACAGTTTGCCGCAACGACGACAAGTTTTGCAGAACCCTTGTTAATACTCTCTTTTGTCTCATTCTGACCAAGAATAACCTTCCCGGTCTTAATTGCTCGCCTCAGCGATGTATTGAAATCCATATCAGATACCCCTATACTTTCTGCTTTACTACTAATTTAACATCCCCTGTTCCGAGCTGAATTGGCTGACCAACAATGACATTTTCGGTCACACCACACAGGATATCAGACTCATGGGCAACAGCCGCATCCAGGAGATGGTTCACGGTCACTTCGAATGCTGCACGGGAAAGAACAGATTCTTTCTCTCCTGCAATACCGTGACGTCCAATCTGCTTTACTTCACCTTCCATGCACATCATATCAGCAACCAGCATGATATGGCGCACATCAACCATGATACCCTGTTCAGACAGGGTTGCAAGTGCTTCGTTGATTATGGCATTTCTGGCAGCCTCAATACCAAGCACCTGTGAGATTTCGTTGATATTATTGGTCCTGGTCCTTGTTGTATCTACGCCACGGATGGCAAATACATCTTTCAGGTTTGAACCTTCGGTGTAGAGGATATATTCCCCAGATTCTTTTCTTACAACCACACGTTCAATATCATCTATACCCTGAACGATTACATTTCTGACATGTTCCTTAAGCTGGAACAGGTTCTGGTAACTTCCCCGGTCCTTTGGTATAAAGATGAGCAGACCTTCTGTTTCATTGGTTTCAAACTCAAAATCGCGATAATGTCTTCGTTCCTTGATCTTCTTTGGTCCGATTTCAAGTATCTCCCTGACAGAGATTTTTCTTTTTTCACAAACTGCTTTGTTGACATGGACCACTATCTGCATATTGGCCATATCTGTTGTGATATCTCCAAACTCCTGAAGTGGTGCAGCTTCAATCTGCCATGACACCTGTCTGGCCTTGTCACGGTCTGTTGAATAACCTTCACGAAGGTGGATCGTCATGGTAGGTGTGGACGGTTCCTTCCTTGCATCCATTATCTCAATCAGGCGGGGAAGACCTAAGGTAACATTGATTTCGGCCACACCCGCGTAGTGGAAGGTACGCATTGTCATCTGGGTACCAGGCTCACCAATTGACTGGGCTGCAACAACACCAACCGCTTCACAGGGTTCTATCCTGGTAAGTTTATATTCCTTGACCATCTGGGCAAGAATTTTGGAATACTGTTCATTAGTAACAACCCTGGTCGGATCATCAAGTCCTTCAATCTCTCTTTTGATGATGATTCTGGCAAGAGTTGTATTAGTACGGTGGGGAAGACCTATAGCAATCAGTTCAAAGAATCGTTTTGACATCCGCTGAGTAATCTGCGGTTGATCCACCATCTCTTCAAGCGAGGGGAGATGATCACGAATCAATGCCCTGAATTTATCCTGTTCGAACCGGTTCAGGCCCTCAAAATCTGCAGCATTGACCCAGTCAGGTATCTTTATCTCCTCTTCAGGAGTTACCTTTTTGACTGTGAATACCTCCTGCACATTGTCAGAAGGAAGAGGAAAAGTCCTCATTATCCAGTCTTCAAAATCACCTTTTGAAAACAGATCAGTCAAAAAAAGCATATACTGCTTCTGGGTCAGTCTGAAATTCGGGATTTCTTTACGTTTGATATCTTTAATCCGTTCTTTGAGGAGCTTTTCAATACGGTCCGGGATTGAACCAATCTTCTCAACAGTCATCGGGTAATCAGAGAAATGTTCCCTGATTTCCATGGATTTTTTATCAAGGGTGGTAAGCCGGGGCCTTGCAGTGGGAGTGATGATTGTCTTTGGAAGAATGACCTCTTCTTCATCATCAGGCGATATAACAAGAGGAGAAAAACTCTCTTTCAGCCAGTCATAGAATTTTTCTGCATAGATAAGATCCTCCATCTTTGCAACAAATGTCTGGTCATCGATGGTATCTTCAGCCTCTGCATCCTCTTCTTTCATCCTGTGCTCAACCATCTCAATGAGCACTTCCCGGATATGTTCCGGAACATCATCCGGAAATTTCCGTTTGACTTTATGGTCATCAAAGTACCGGAGAACTGCTGCTGCAGCTTCTGAGGGAATTTTTAGTTCCTCCATTAAATCTCCTCCTTAAGGATATTGCTCACAATGCCTTCCACATCCACAGGTTCACCAAACGAACTTTTCATCGGATCGGTTGAGTCTTCTCCATATTCGAACTGGATAATCCTGCCTCCGGTGGTTCTGACAGTCATGTCATAGGCCACCTTCAGATCCTGCAAAGCATTAATCATTCTCCGCTGAAGATAACCAGACTGTGATGTTCTAACTGCAGTATCCACAAGACCTTCACGACCTCCGATTGCATGGAAGAAGAACTCAGTAGGGTTAAGGCCGGATTTATAACTATTCATAACAAATCCACGAGCCATTGCACCCCTGTCATTTTTCATAAAATGAGGAAGAGTCCTGTCCTCATATCCTCTCACAATACGTTCCCCACGAACTGCCTGCTGACCAACACATCCAGCCATCTGGGTCAGGTTAAGCATGGAACCTCTGGCCCCGGATACTGCCATGACAACCGCAGAGTTGGACAAACCAAGATGACGGCCTGCAATATCTCCGGTATTATCACGTGCCTTCCCAAGCACCTGCATAATCTGCATTTCAAGAGTTTCTTCAGGGGTTCTTCCAGGCATTGGTTCAAGCTGGCCATCTTCAAAGATCTGGATACGTCGTTCAACATCCTGAGCAGCCCGCCCAAGAACTTCACGAATCTGACCGTAATCACTCTTGGACAGATCTTCATCA
>JAQVIE010000118.1 GCA_028695895.1 Methanospirillum sp.
TGTAAATGCTTACATGCCAATATCTGCCAATTTTACCTTTAGTTCAGAGGGAAGTTGTCCTCCACCGGCAAAACAACCGTTCCCTGTTGATTTTTCATTTTTTGTCAACGAAACAGAGGTTGGTGAAAGCATACCTGATGTATTTAACTGGAGCTTTGGTGATGGATCTGCAAATGATACAGGAAAAGATCCAACTCATATTTTTTATTTACCCGGGCTGTATAATGTTACCCTGACTACACAGAACCTGACTCATGACATTGATACATCAGAGATGAAACAGGTGGATGTAACTGGTTTATATGCCAATTTCATAGCTGATCCAATGATTGGTTATCAAACCACAACTAATCAGCCAGTTAAGGTTAATTTTACTTATGACCAGGCAAATGTGACTGATGCTGGTGCAACGTTTTTCCATTGGGATTTTGGCAATGGGGACTCTACAAATGAACCAGATACCACAGTATCGACAATATATGACCAGCCTGGAACTTACATTGTATCATTTACTGTAGGAAATAATTGTGAACAGTATAACACGACCTCTAAAAAAGTAACAATTATTGAAAGGCCGGTTGCAAACTTTACTTATCGTCCCAGTTATGGAACTTTTCCATTATTTGTGCAGTTTAATGATACATCGACAGATTCACCAAATCAATGGGAGTGGGACTTTGGTGATGGAAGCCTGCGTAGTACAGAACAAAATACTACACATAAATACAATTCACCTGGTTCATATCTGGTCACTTTAAAGGTAAAAAACACAACTGTTGTTCCAATTTGGAATCCGGCGCCATTATCTCGCTATATAACTTTGTCTTCCGGAATTGACGCAAATTTCACAGCAAACAGGAGTATTGGGGCAAGTCCGTTAACGGTTCAGTTTACTGATAAATCATCCCCTTCTGGTCTTGTATCTGACTGGAGCTGGGACTTTGGTGATAATTCTGAAAAGAGTAATCTAACCAATCCTGTTCATACCTTTGTCGGGCCAGGAAATTACATGGTAAACCTGACTGTGTGGAATGCAACAACCAAGGCCCAGGGTAATCATGAAAAAGAGATTAAGGTTCTTGATCAGCTTGTTGCAAATTTCAAACCAAATGAAACAGTACGAATGAATAAATCTGAAGGTGTACAGTTTACTGACCTCTCAACCGGAGATATATCTATCTGGTACTGGGATTTTGGCGATGGAAATCATTCGTACAACAAAAATCCGGTAAACATCTTCCCTGAATATGATCAGTACCCGGTAAGCCTGACTATTGAAAATCAATATGGGGATACAGATTTTATTGAATTTCTTGTAATTGTTACACCGGCAGAATGGCCATACATTGATTTCGAAGTGAAACCTCCGGTTGCAAATAAGATGGATATTGTCAATTTTGTAGTGACTGAAATCGGTGGAACTGATGTAAGCACACCAGAATGGGACTTTGGTGATGGCTCAGAAAAGGTTATTAAAAATAACCCGACACATCAGTTCCAGAAATCAGGCAAGTTTAATGTGACTGCCATGGTCTCAAATGATTATGGTACTGCAAATAAAACTCACATTGCATCAATACGCGGTCTTGATGCCAACTTTACCATTGTGCCTCCGGGTGGCTGGGCAGTTGTGAACACTCCGGTAACGTTTATTGATAGTTCGACAGGTAATCCGGAAAAGTGGTTATGGGATTTTGATGATGGAAGCACGGAAACAACCTATAATAACTTCATTGTACATTCTTTCACAAAAGAAGGGGTTTATAATGTTAATATGACAGCAACGAACTGGGAACCAGTTTCAGATTCAATCTCTCACAAACTGACTATAGTAAATAAATCTGTTCCTCAGGGTGTTGACTTTGAGGTTCCTGGACTTCATTACAGTGGAAAAGCCCCGTTTGATGTTCAATTTGAAGACAAAACACCTTCCCAGTCAAATGTTATTGACTGGTTCTGGGAGTTTGGAGATGGTTCGAACTCATTTGAGCAGGCACCAACCCACCGGTATGAGAAACCAGGGCAGTATACAGTGACCCTGACCGTGCGTAATGAAAATGGAACCAATGAGAAGCGGCGTGTTGCATACGTCGTTGTCTTATAATAGTCTTCTCAATTTTCTTTTTTTCTTGAAAAATTCATCAATTCTGAATTTTTGTTTTGTTTCGGCAAATTTTTATTTAAATATGAATTCAGTATTTATTCCTGATGTAAATAGAAAATTGGATGTATATATGACATATTTCCATATCTATATATATGATGAACAATATAACCCTGATTAATTCCTGTTGCGAGGTGCACCCGTATGAGGAATGCGTTTTAGAAAAACAAGGCATTCACGTATGGAAGGGAAGGGGACGATCAAATTATGGGAAAGGTTCAGATAATTCCGTTTATTGCAGTGGCATGTGTATTCATGCTTCTCGTGACCGGATCTATGGCCGCTCCATCAAAAGGGGTTATTTATGTTGATTCCAATCCGGATGGGGCCGAGATTTATCTCACCAATACTTCAGTATCGCCTGATAACCTGACAGCTCATGATACTGCAGGTATTACACCGAGGGAATTTTTTGTTGATCCCGGGACATACCAGTTATTTCTGAAGAAATATGGATACATCACCTGGTGGAATAAATCATTCACAGTCACTCCGGGTTCATACCATGACTATAATGTAACCCTGACTGAAATCAATCCGCAATATGGGGCTATTCATATCAATACCCAGCCACCAGGAGCAAATCTTGTTCTTCAGCGGTTTATTCCGAATGTTACAAGTGTAATATATAGTTCAACTCCTGCATCGGTTGAGTCGCTTCCACCTGGAACCTACAATTATTCTGTAACAAAGGATGGTTATTATCCACATTCTGACACAACTGTGGTAACTGCGGGTGATGTAACTGAAATCTATGTTCCGCTGGTGCCTATCCCTGATACCGGAATTGTAACCTTTAAAAGTGAGCCTAACAGTGCCAGAGTTCTTATTGCCGGTGGAAGTATCTCGGAAACAGATCTTAAATTTGAAATTGAAAAGTTCCTGGAATCATTTGAAGGCTCTGCAGATGAAGCATCAATGCAGATAAAGAACATGATGGTGACAGAAACCGTCCCACCGGTAAAAAATGTTGCAGGTCTTGTTGGAACAGCTCCATTTGATATGGAGCTTCATGAGGGTGAATATCTGTATAAATACTTCCTTGATGGCTATTCCATGAAAGAAGAGGTAGGTTTCTTTAATCTTTCTGTTGGGGAGAAAAAGACTATAGTAGAGACCTTAATTCCAGATCAGGAATATGTCCAGGTTTACTTTGAGACCAATATCGACGATGAGGGAGGAGCGAATGTTCGTGTTGATGGTGAACTGGTGAATACAACTCCATGCTGGGTATACCTCCCATCACAGCAGATCGTGAATGTGTCCTTTGATCAGATGCCTCTGTATGCAGTAAAGAATGTAACTGTTGATACAACTCTGTTTGAGGGCAGACCTTCTAAATGGGGAGATATTATCCTGCTTGAACTGATGACATATTATATTACTGCTACAGCTGATGCTCATAGTTCTATCACTCCTTCTGGTGTTATTGCGGTGAAGGCAGGTAATACTCAGCCCTTCAATCTGACTGGTGAAAAACCGGCATGGCTGGTTGGAAATCTTACTGTTGTAAGAGATGGATATGATCCGATTACCTATACATACAGTCAGTATGAGCAAGAGTACCTGCATTCCAAGGTATTAGAGAATGCAACGCTGACTGTAACATCTGAAAAAAAGAGAGTTGCCGTGAATGCTACTGCAGGGAAGGGAGGATCCGTAAATTATCCGGGTATCACCCTGTACGAATTTGAAACCCCAAGTTACCAGTATAATTTCACTGCTGATGAGGGATATGTGTTCAAGGAACTCTGGGTTGACGGGGAGAAAAAATTCAACGATAAATGGGATTTCCCTGCATCACAGATGATCCATAACCATAGTCTTCTCGGGCTCTTTAGACCTACTCATGTCCTTATTACACCGGTTGCAACAACCGGAGGTAGTATTCTTGACGGAACTTCTGAAGCAACACCTTACTGGATTGAATACCTTGGATGTTCTCATCAGCACGAAGTTGTTGCCAATCCCGGGTACCGGTTCATTCATGCAAACTTTACATCTACTGATGCAGAAGAGATTCTCTTATCTGAATCAGACAAGATTTATATTGGTTCAATCTGTGATATTGATAAAAATACTACTATTACAGCACACTTCGAACCATTTAACTTAACAGTAAACTCGCGTTCAGAAGATGAGACAAAAGGGATTATCGTTCCTTCTTTGTCTAATTACACTGCCGGATATGGAGAAGAACTCTCTTTTACCTCCAATCCATTTGCCGGATATCAGTTATCAGAAATTACTGATAATGGCATTTCAAAAGGAGCTGTAAACCCGTATAACATCACAGTCACTGAAGATCACGACATTATTGCACATTTTCAGTCTGACGTCCTGACCATCGAGGCGGTCGCTGGTGAGGGCGGTATAATTGAACCTGAAGGCATCGTGAATGTCACCTATGACAATAGCCAGTGCTTCAATATCACCGCAAATATTAACTATTACATCTCATCAGTGGCAATCGACGGGGAGGAGACCGGGAACCAGACAAGTCCATACCAATACTGCTTTAACAATGTGACCAAAAATCACAATATCTCTGCATTTTTTACCCAGTATGCCTATACAATTACACCATCAGCAGGTGTTGGAGGAACAATCAGTCCGCCCACCCCACAGGTAGTCCCTATCAGTGAATCAGCCACCTTTACAATAATTCCAAACAGCTGTTACAATATCAAAGATGTTTTTGTAGATGATGAGAGCCAGGGTGCAATTTCTATCTATACCTTTGAAGACGTAACTGAGGATCACACCATTCACGCCGATTTCCAGATTAAGACATATGAGATTCTGGTAAACCAGAGTGAGGGAGGAGAGATTGATCCTGCAGGTGAAGACGGAATTGTAATGACCAATTGTGGAAGCACCCAGTGCTTTAATATTACACCTGATGAAGGCAATGCCATTTATGATGTAATTGTTGACAACAGTTCGGTCGGCGTGTATGATCAGTACTGTTTTACCAATATC
>JAQVIE010000119.1 GCA_028695895.1 Methanospirillum sp.
CCGGCATGTCGGACTTGATGTTAACTCTTTTGCAGAGTCATGCGAAAGCCCGTTTATTAACCGGTTCAGGAGTCTTGCAGCAGAACTTAATTGTGTTCTTATTATCCCGTTTTGTGAAAAACATCCTGATAACAATATTTACAATAGTGCAGCGGTTATTGATGCTGATGGTTCACTTTTTCCCCCATACCATAAGATACACATCCCCCAGGATCCGCTATTTTACGAGAAGGGATATTTTTATCCTGGTAATGAATACAAAGTTTTTAAGACAAGATATGCGAATATTGCCGTTCTAATCTGTTTTGATCAATGGTTTCCGGAAGCTGCAAGGTCTGTTGCCCTGATGGGTGCTGAAATTATATTTTACCATACTGCTATTGGTCATATAAGGGGTGAGATTCCTGGCGAAGGTGACTGGAAAGAGGCATGGCAGCTTATTCAGCGATCACATGCAATTGCGAACAGCGTTCCTGTGGCAGCAGTAAACCGGTGCGGATGGGAGGATGAACTGTTCTTTTTTGGCGGCTCATTTATCTGCGATGCCTTTGGGAAGATCCTGTCCTGTGCAGATGATGATGAGAAGATCCTGATTGCAGATATCTCTCTCTCCTTTGGCCTTGAAATACGGGAAGGATGGGGTTTTTTCAGGAACAGAAGACCGGATACTTACACTTCTCTTACAGTAACAAGGAGATCCATGACAAAAACAGAATTCATAACTCCGGAGAACCAGGGGTACCATATGCCGGCTGAATGGGAACACCATGATGCAGTATGGCTGGCATGGCCCCACAATGTTCTGACATTTCCACAACTTGAGGCAGTTGAAGAGACTTTTCTGGATATCCTCACTTCACTTAAATATGAGAAGGTTGAACTCCTCATTTCTGATCCATCATACAAAGAGAAGATACTCCATCTTATTTCATCCAGGGGCTTGGATGGTTCACATATCAGGTTTCATCATGTGGAATATTCAGATGTCTGGATAAGGGATTATGGGCCGACATTTGTTGTTAATCGTGCCCTGCATGAGACATCTGCCGTTTTTTGGGAGTTTAATGCATGGGGAAACAAGTATGACGAACTCCTTTTTGATGGCATAAGAATCAGGGAATTATTTCAAAAACCTGACTGGAGGATTTTTTCACCAGGTATTGTGCTGGAAGGCGGATCTATTGATTGTAATGGAAGGGGATGTATCCTGACAACGAAACAGTGTCTTCTGAATCCGAACAGGAATCCGTATCTGACCCAGGATGATATTGAACAATATCTTTATACTTACCTTTGTGCGAAGAAGATCATCTGGTTAAACGAGGGTATTGCTGGAGATGATACTGACGGACATATCGATGATATAGCTCGATTTGTCAACCCGACAACTGTTGTCTGTGCCATTGAAGAAGATCCGGAGGACGATAATTACCTGCCACTACAGGAGAATTTTCATATTTTGTCAGGAGAGACCGACCAGGATGATAATCCCTTAACGGTAATTACAATTCCAATGCCTCGTCCGGTTCAGGATGAGTCGTACCGTTATCCGGCAAGTTATCTGAATTTTTATATTGGTAACGAGGTTGTGTTGGTCCCGGTTTTTGAAGATGAGAGTGATAAGAAGGCACTTGAAATACTAAGATCCCTGTTTCCCACCCGGCAGGTAAAAGGAATACCTGCAAGGGCCATGATAGAAGGGTTTGGAACGATTCATTGTGCAACACAGCAACAACCGTCTGCATGATGTATTTGTTTATGGAAAGTTTTTTTTTGTTTACCTGTGGATGTATTTCTGATCAAAATGACAATGATATCCGAGTTTCTTGATTTTTTAAAAGAATATAAAGTGGTTACCCTTGCGATTGCATTTATCATAGGCGTTGCATCAACTGCCCTTGTAAAATCCTTTGTTGATAACCTGATAATGCCTTGTGTAAGTGTAATTACTCCATCCGGGAACTGGAAAGAGGCAGTCCTTACAATTGGTCCGATAAATCTTGGAATAGGGCCTTTTGCAGCAGAATGTATTAATTTTGTCATCATTGCCCTGGTTGTCTTTGTGATAGCCAAACATGTGATGAAGGAAGAAAAGGTTGAAAAGAAGTAAAAATGTATGATCATGACTATGTTCCTGATGTCTGGTACATGATAGCAGGGAGAATCGCTCCCCCGTTCTGCTGTACAAAACTTTCACCTGCTCATCAGATTTTTAAAAAGGCCCTTTTTCATGTATCAAGGCAGGATGGAGACATTGATGAGGCAGTCAGGCTGCTCAGGGAAATTTTGTCTCATGTTCCTCCTGAGTGGATGGTATTTGAACAGGCAGGTCAGTTGCTAAATGTTATCGGATGGCGCAGTAAATATCATAAAGATTGGTTTGGTTCTGACAGAAAGGTACGTTCCTTTAAACCTGGCAGATGCGGACCTCATGTTGCCCATGCTTATGCCCTGATGCAGGCTGCTAATGATGATGAGGCACTTGAACTGGCATACCGGATAATTTCAGAAGGAGATCCTGGTTCAGATGATATTCAGATGGCAAGACTGGTCAGGGCTTCAATATATATCTGCCAGGGCAGTATTGATGAAGGTGAAGATGAACTCAGAAAGATTATATCGTCTGAAACCTGAATTCAAAATCATTTTCTCCCTGCTCTACAATTTCATTACATGACATCCGCCTATCATCCATCAGCCTTTCAGTCAAGGGATGAGATCATAAATATTCTTGAAGATCAGGCACCTCCGGAGCTTGCAGAACCCTTTGATGCCGGAAAGATTGGGCTGGTTATTGAAGGAAAAGAGCGAATAGCAAAAGTCAGTACATGTCTTGATGTGACTTTTGACGTCGTGAGAAAAGCCATTGAAAACCGGACTGATCTCCTTATAGCCCATCATACTCCTATCTGGACACCCCTTACTGCCATCGGAGGGGAGGATGCAAAGCTGTTCTCATTGATTCTTCATTCAGAGATGAATGTCTACGTGATGCACACAAACTGGGATCATGCACCTGGCGGGGTAAATGATATTCTTGCCGATATTCTGGGCATGACTGATAGGGAGAATATGTCGCTTGGCCTTGTTGGTTCATGCTCCTTTAAAGTGCATGAGATTGCACAGTTACTTGGGGCTCCCCTGCGTATCTGGGGTGAGGTGTCCGGGATACAAAGACTTGCCATTGCTGCCGGCTCCGGTTTTGACTCATCGTTAATAATGGAGGCTAAGTCACTTGAGGCTGATGCCTTCCTCTCCTCTGAGCTCAGGCATTCGGTATACCGCTCATCACCTCTTCCACTTTTAGAGTCAACGCATTATGCCCTTGAATCTCCCTCAATGCGCGTTCTGGCTGAAAATCATGGATGGGAATACATCGAAGATATGCCGGTGCTGCATTCAGTTCCATGACAAATCCCATCGACATTTTGTATGATACAAATATTCTTGATGAGCGGATGCGAAAGCGTATCTCCGGGTATTACCTGCACAGGGGAACAAAAGCCCTTGAAATCGTGGACCAGAATCGTGTAAAACGATACCGTGACTTCTTTGTTGTTGTCGGTGAAACAGGAGAGTATATTGTTGAAGGAGATTACTGTTCATGTGAGAATTTCCTTCGTCGGGGTAGTATCTGCGCCCATGTACTTGCAGTATATATTGCACGGGCAACAGGCAGATATGAACTGGTTGATCTCTGGTATTACCAGGATCTAAAAGAACAGTGTGTTAAACCCATATAGAATACAAACTGATATCTAAGGCATTACAGGCAATTTTCATGATGGAAGATGAATACATACTTGAATATTTTAAATCCGAAGATCTGACTCGCAATATTTGTACCTCGTGTGGAAAAGCGTTTTGGACTCGTGATCCTGACCGGAAGGTATGCGGGGATGCTCCCTGTGAACCGTACCAGTTTATTGGAAATCCTATCTTCAGACCTCATACTGTGGATGAGATGCGGGAAGCTTACCTTTCTTTCTTTGAAAAGCAGGGTCATACACGGATTGACCGGTACCCGGTTGCTGCACGATGGCGTGATGATATCTATCTTACAATTGCATCGATCGCTGACTTTCAGCCATTTGTTACAAGTGGTGTGGTTCCCCCTCCGGCAAATCCTCTTACAATCTCCCAACCCTGCATCCGTCTCAATGATCTGGACTCAGTCGGCCGCTCCGGTCGTCATCTGACCTGTTTTGAGATGATGGCACATCATGCGTTCAATTCAGATGACAGGGAAATCTACTGGAAAGATCGTACGGTCGAACTTTGTGACCAGCTCCTTACTTCTCTTGGTGCAGACAAGGAGATGATTACATATAAAGAGCATCCCTGGATTGGTGGAGGGAATGCAGGGCCAAGTGTTGAGGTTCTGATAGGAGGCCTTGAGGTTGCAACGCTTGTTTTCATGAGCCTTGGAAAGCAGAAGACTGACAAACCTCCTGTCAACCTTGAGGGAACTCCTTATTATCCCATGACACTCCGGATTGTTGACACCGGTTATGGACTGGAACGGTTTGTATGGGCATCACAGGGGTCCCCTACTATTTATGATGCAGTGTTTCCTGAGATGGTCAGCCATGTGATGCAGGAGGCAGGATTCGGGCACCGCCTCCATGATCCAGATTTTATACGCATTCTTGGAGAAAACGCAAAGTTTGCAGGCCTCATGGATATATCAGGGCAGAGGATATATGAGCTCAGGCAGAAGGTAGCAGATAAGATCGGAATCCCAACTGATAAATTGGAAAAGATGATTGCACCGGTTGAAAGTGTGTATGCCATCGTTGATCATACCAGATGTCTCTCTTACATGCTTGGTGATTGTATTGTTCCTTCAAATGCAAAGGACGGATACCTTGCAAGGCTGGTTCTTCGCCGGACATTAAGGATGATGCGGGAGCTTTCACTGCCTGATGACAAACTTGGAGATCTGATTGAGCGACAGATGAAGATCATTGGTTTTTCAAAATTTGAACAGGATCCTGATGTGGTGATGGAGATTGTTGACCGTGAAGTTGACAAGTACCGGGTGACTATGGACCGTGGTGCCAGAACTGTGGAGCGACTTGCACAGACATACAAGAAGAAGTGTGAGA
>JAQVIE010000120.1 GCA_028695895.1 Methanospirillum sp.
ATCTACAGCCGTCTCATACTGGTCCCATTTTTCACGGTTTCTCCAGTCTTCTTCGGTTATCTTCCAGTTTTTCTCAGGAGTATTCTGGCGCTCTTCAAACCGTCTTAGCTGTTCGTCTTTGTCGATGTGCAGCCAGAATTTTATAAGGATGGTTCCATCCCTGGTGAGGCTGTCCTCCATGACATTTATCTCATGGTAAGCCCGCTGCCATTCAGACTCTGAGCAAAAACCCTCAATACGTTCAACCAGAACCCGGCCGTACCAGCTCCGGTCAAAAATAGTAATTTTTCCTTTTCCAGGGAACCGGTTATAAAATCTCCAAAGGTAATGGTGCATCTTTTCCCAGTCATTTGGCGATCCGATTGGTTCGACTACATACCCCCTTGGGTTAAATGATTCAGCAAGTCTGATGATGCATCCGCCTTTTCCTGCGGCATCCCACCCTTCAAAAACGATGACAACAGGAATTTTCCGGTTATAAATTTCAACCTGAAGATCATGGAGTTCTTCCTGAAGTTTTTGCAGGATTGGTTTATACTCCTTATGCGTATAGCTCTTTGTGAGATCGGTTTTTTTAAGAATGGATGCCTCTTCCGGTTCAATAATCGTCTTGATGAGATAGGTTTGAGCCAGCTCTTTATTTCCTCCTGCCTTCTCTGTAAGCCAGCACTCCACCGCTGAATTAAATGTCTGCAAGACTCTTACATGACCATATTTCATTGATTCAGCTTCAACAATTGTCCATGGTGATGCAGGCTTATCTGTCTTCATCAGCATACGGTCAACCATAGCAAAATCACGGTTTACCATGTACATTCCTTCTTTTCTGCGAAGGTACATAGCCTGCATGGTAAAAGGGCTGTCTTTAATTACAAGAAGACGTCTTTTTTGTTCTTCTTTGCTGATATGCAGGAAAAATTTCAGGAGAAGATCTCCGTCACTTATTATCTGGGCTTCAAAATTATTGATATCTTCAATGCAGGATCCAGGAATCTCATCCATCTGGTCAGGATTGTAATATTCAACAATGGTTGAGGTATACCAGCTCCTGTCAAAAATGGCAGTCTGACCATACGAAGGCAGTCTGAACCAAAATCGCCAGAACATACCATGATCACGTTCTATATCATTTGGCTCAACAATAGGATAAATGCGTGTTCCCCTGGGATCCAGCACTGGCTGAAGCAGGTTGATAATCCTGGTAATACCTGAACCTCTCCACCCTTCCATCACAATGATAACTGATTTACCATGTTTTCTGACCTCACGTTGTAGTTTTGCAGCCCGTGCTTCAAGAGGATCGATAATTGATGAATATTGTCCTTTTGGAATTCTTCCGGTCAGGTCGAAGGCTTCAAGCATGTTATTTCTGGTTTGTGTATAACCGGCTTTATAGGTTGGCTACGGGCACCTGAATACCGGTTACACCATCACTTCTATGCTTCAGCATGGCAGATTAATGAGAAATGTCTGGTTCTTATATCAGCCGGAAACTATCCGGTCTAATTGTCGAGTGTGATCTTCTTCTTCAATGGAAAGAGAAAGACCTTGCAGACATTATCTGCGATGTTGGATTTTCATGTATGTTATGTGGCAGATGCTGCACTACAGAGTTTAATGGACATGTTTTTCTGCTTGATTCTGATGCAAAGAGGATCATGGATATGGACCCGTCTCTTCTGATACCTGCACCAGAATTTGAGCTTGCAGATGAAATGGGGAATTTTTACGTCTCCGGCTATGCCCTCCGGGTTTTGGAGGACGGTTCCTGCATCTTCCTATCCAAAAACCGGTGCCAGATATATAATGAAAGATTTGCCATATGCAGGATTTATCCATACATGCTTCACCGTGAACCAGACCGGAGAAAAAACCTGGAATTCAGACAGATAAGCGGTCTTAATGAACATGGTGAGTACAATTGCCCGGTTTCAGATAATGATGCCCATGTTTTTGCCAGGGAGACCATCGCATATGAACATGCCTGGCTTATGCAGATGATTGATTTTTATACTGCAGCAGGAGAACTTTTTGAGCAGAAGAGGACCAGGCATATAAGGGCAGTATATGACAAAAAGATACAGGAATTTCGAAAAGGCACTCCTGTATGTGTTCATGTCTGGTATAATGGCAAGTTTGTTCCGGTTACCATGCGTTGCGAAGATTATCGCGGGTTTGGCTGGCCATAAAGTAAAAAATTTTTGATCCTGAATCGCCACGATTAAGCCTGTGGAATGGCAATAATTCTCTATTTATGATTTCAGTCCTGCTTGTTGATGATGAACCAGTCATCCTGGATGTTGCCCGTGCTTTTCTTGAACGTCACGGAGAGTTTGCTGTAACTACCATTCTGTCTGCAGAAGAAGGACTTACATTGCTGAATGAACAGGATTTTGATGCTGTGGTCTCTGATTATGAGATGCCAGTTATGAATGGTCTTGATTTTCTCAGGGCAATTCGTGAAAAAGAGAAAGAAATTCCTTTTATCATCTTTACAGGGAGAGGCAGGGAAGATGTGGTCATTGAAGCGCTCAATGCCGGGGCAGATTATTATATTCAGAAAGGTGGAGATCCACGTGCTCAGTTTACCGAACTTGCATATAAGATCCGCGAATCAGTGAGAAAGAAAAAAGAGGTCCAGCCAACGTTGGAACGTGATTCAATCAGAGAAAAGATCATCGGACATTTAAATGCTCTCGAAAACCAGTTATCCATGATGAGTTCAGCAGCTGTCACGCCATCACAGGAACCATTTATCAGGGAATGTGACACTCATTTAAAAGAACTATTTGCAATATTTGGAGAACATAAATAGATCTCCCAATCAGTTTTTTTCTATTAGACTTTTTGCCATTGCAAAAGCATTATTTGCTTCATTTATCTGACCAAGGGCAAGGTGGATCTCTCCTTTTTTGTTCCAGAGTTCAGGGCTGTCCTTGTCAATTCCGGTCATAACTTCATAACATTTCAGGACTTCCATGTATCTGCCCAGTTTTGTCAGGGTATATGCCTTATGCTGCCAGAGATCAAGACGCTTTGGATCTATCTCAATGGCCTTGTCAAACATTTGCAGGGCTTTTTCATACTGTTCAAGGCGGTTATACGCAAATCCAAGTAACAACCATGAATTTTCTTTTTTATCTTCAGGACCGGCCAATTCCAGTGAACGTTCTGCTGCCTTGATAGCAAGCTTATACTGACCATTTTCAACATACGAAGAAGCTTTCCCCTGCCAGGCACCACTTTCATCAGGGTTAAGTCTTATCGCTTCATCAAAATCATTCATCGCTTCCTGCTGTCTGCCCAGATGCTGAAGTGCAATGCCTCTGAAAGTCCACACCTTTGGGTTTATCGGATCAAGCCTGATTGAATGACTATAGGCATCCACCGCTTCAACATATAATTCGTCTTTTGCAAACCGGCTTCCCTGATCTATCCAGTCCTGTGCATTCCATCCTTCAGTCCCAAGGCATCCACATAAAAAGAGGAGCATCAGAACAGACAGGGACAATAAAACGGTTGAAACGAACTTCATGAAGATACACATTCCAAGTGCCTGAATGCACAATTCTGTCTACTTGTTGTAAGAGAAATATGAAATGTCTTCCTCTCTGGTCAGGGAATAGCTGAAATAAGAGTCTTCGGGATCTTACGGGCAATATCCTCTCCCTGCTTTTTATAAAGGAGATTTGCCTGGTTTATTGCAACATCAGCTTCATCAGTCCGGCCAAGGACTCGCAGAACCGATGCCTTGTTAATCCAGTTTTCCGCATTGCCAGGATTGATCTTCAGTGCTTCGTTAAATGAGAACAGGGCAGCTATGTAGTTCTTTTCCATGACATATGCATATCCACGGGAGCTCCATGCCTTTTCCATTGACGGGTTCATCTGAAGTATCTTATCAAAATGTTCTATAGCCATGTCGTACTGGCCACGGCCTGAGAGGGCAAGACCCCTGTAATGCCAGTACTCGGCATTGGACTCATCAAGTTCGATGGCTTTATAAAAAGACCGGACAGCCTCATCATAATCACCCATCATATAGCTTGCCCTGCCTTTCATAAACCAGGCCTCAGGGAAGTCCGGCTTTAACCTTATTGCTGTTGTGAATGCATCTATTGCATCCTTGTACCTGACAAGCTCCAGAAGAGACTGGCCTTTCAGGAAGTAGAGCTGGCTGTTGCTTCCGGACAACCTGATTGCCTGGTCATAGAGTGATACAGCCTCTGCATACCTTCCGGATTCAAACGAAGCTTTTGCCTCGTCTCCAAGCCGGTCAGTTTCCGTGCACCCGGACATTAAAACCGCGAAAACCAGGAAAATAACGAATATACACCGTGTAATAATCCTGATTATCCGGTCATCCGAGTTCATTCCAGGTCACCAACCAGATACTATTCTTTTTTTCTCTGTATTGAAAATTCCGGGATATTATCCGGATAAGAAAAAAAGTAGTAAGACCTGAAAAAAATTATTCGTAGAGGTACTGTTCATCAATCCGGGTGTATAATACAAGTTCTTCCGGTTTAAAATGAATAGCAATCTCACGGTTTGCAGTTTCAACGGAGTCAGAACCATGGATAACATTCATCCCTATCTCAAGGGCATGGTCTCCACGGATAGTTCCAGGTGCTGCATCAGCAGGGTTGGTTGTCCCTATCATATCCCTGCTGATTTTCACGATATCTTTTCCTTCCCATACCATCAGGAAACAAGGTCCTGAGGTGATATATGCCTTAAGACCTGGGAAAAAGGGTTTTTGCACGTGTTCTGCATAATGTTCCATGACCCGTGCCTCATGAAGGCGTTCAAATCGTGAAGCAACCATCTTAAATCCACGGCGTTCAAACCGGGTGATGATCTCACCGATAAGACCGCGCTGAACTCCATCCGGCTTTACCATCAGAAATGTCTGCTCCATGGCTATACCTTGCCAAGAGCTTTACGGCCGGCAGTGGTCCACCTGACACGGCGTGGTATGCGTTTGAGTCTGTGGTTCTTCTGGCATTTGGTTCTGCAGTAATAGAAGATCTGTCCGTCCTTTTTAACGTACATCTTCCCGGTTCCCGGTTCCAGCGGCAGGCCGCAGAATGAGCAGATATGTG